>NZ_JBQJCE010000028.1:0-394 GCF_053585065.1 Arcanobacterium sp. (ex Cirak et al. 2026) | reverse complement strand
ATCTCGAATTACTCGCGCATAGGCTCCTTCGATGGTTAGTGAACCATCATCGATGAGCTTTTGATGTGAAGCTGCGATTTTCTTGGCGGTGAAGCCTCCGTCGCGTGTGAAGAAGGCGGACCACCTGCCCTCATTGATACCTTCGGTAGCGTGTTACAAGGAGCTCTCGAGTTTGTTGCTGAGTAGTTGCCGGTGGTGATCGAAACCGGCATGTCCATTTTGACCGCACTGTTGGAAGGCATGATCGAGGTTCTCCCGTAGGTAGCGAAAAGATGGCGGTCACTTTGATTGTTGCGTTGGTGGGGGGGCGATCATCGAGGATCTCCCATGGATCGTCACCGGCATCGTGTCGTTTCTTGTGGATGAGATTTGGCAGATCATTCAAGCAAGGGTC
>NZ_JBQJCE010000027.1:0-684 GCF_053585065.1 Arcanobacterium sp. (ex Cirak et al. 2026) | reverse complement strand
GGGGGCGATCATCGAGGATCTCCCATGGATCGTCACCGGCATCGTGTCGTTTCTTGTGGATGAGATTTGGCAGATCATTCAAGCAAGGGTCCAGCTGCTCACGATTCTGATTGGTGTGCTGCCGTAGATCATCACAGCAATCGTTACAACTTTCCTGCAGATTATTGCCTCGATTGTCTGGGCGATTGGTGGGGCTTATTGTGAGCGTAGGACTTGAAACCCCGCGTTCCTAGAGCGTTCATGAAATGACAGTGACGTTCAAGAAAACAGGGGGTGATGGGCGGATGACTTTAACACTGCACCTCTAGCATGACTGCGTTTCCTCGTACGTGGTGAGAGCGCGTATTGCCCCGCATCGAGGTGATGATTTCGCAAGCTACGAGTTTTCTCCACTTACTCGCCTGTAACCAAACGCTGTGCGCCCATGAGCTCAGCGTGACGGTAAGCAGTTTTATCCAGGAATATCCCAGCAGTACGCAGGCGTCTATGTCGATGATGGTGTTACTGACACGTCGGTGGTGGCGCGAGTTGGTTTCAACGTTCTCATGGACCGGGCTCGCCGTGGGGAGTTGACGTGATTTTGACGAAGTCGATCTCGCGTTTTGCCCGCAACACTGTCGACCTACTCGCCTCCGTACGCAAACTGAAAACCCTCGGGGTTGCGATCCGCTTCGAGCGTGAAGG
>NZ_JBQJCE010000026.1:0-1260 GCF_053585065.1 Arcanobacterium sp. (ex Cirak et al. 2026) | reverse complement strand
ACAGTCACTGGCCCCCACACCCCCCCACCCCCTCTCTTCTTTTCTTGTTAACAAACACAGAAAAAGAAAAGAAGACCACAAAAGGGGGGGGAACACGGGGGCCACACCCACACCCAAAACAAAAAAATGAAGCCGATCATGAATACTTTGTTCGGTGACATCCGGCTTCATGGGAAGCCGTTGACTTTGATTGTCTTGACGATCGTCGCGAATATCGCTGAGGTTTTCGGCATTTTTCTTATCAGCTTTGTTGCTGCTGCGCTGCATTGGTCTGTTTTCATTTCTTACCGTTTTCTCGATTTTTTCCTTACCGGGGTTGAGTCTTCCCTGCATGTTATGTATTGCAGTTGACGTGTGAGTGGGCGGATTGAATGTTATGTCGATTCTCTGTCTTGCCGGATTCATGCCGTTTCGACGTCGTGGCATATTGACAGGACGAGGCTCCGCTTTACTCCAGTAGGCTTGTTTTTGTTGGGGTTGTGCAGTTAGAGGGCGCGGAGGGTGTAGCAACCGTGCCCGCTGCATGATGGTGAATTACAGCGGGGATCATCCTAGTAATGATATTTGGAGACAAAAGTGCGAACTTCTCTATGTATTCGACGCCGAACAGTTTCCTACCGCAGTTCGTGGTGCCGAGCTTGGTTTGAGTTGGGCTCTTGGTATGACGGCGAAAGTAGCTTGTTCCTTACCGTCCGCTGGGCTCGTTAGTATTGGCCAGGCGATCGGTGATGAATTACGGGCAGCTGTTGTTCCCGCATTTTTCATTTTGCTTGTGTGTTACTTATTGGGGAGGGTTTATGTTTTCGCACGCGAAACTCAGAGGTGTTGATTTTGCGCCCTGTAGCCGCCGACATCTACAAATTGCCCTCAACGCGAACTGATGTGCATGTATCTCCTCCGAGTCGTAGGCTAGCTGTAAGAACAACCGAATGGAGGAATCATGGGATTCGAAGAGAAAGCTGACGCAAAAGCAACGGAGCTTGGCGGTAAGGCGAAAGAGGCTCTCGGCAACCTCACTGATGATAAGGAACTGGCGGCCGAAGGGAAGGCTGATCAGGGCGAAGGTAAAGTCAAGGAATTTCTTGCTGATTCACAGGACAAGCTTGAGGAAGCTGCTGCCACCGTTAAGGAAGGTGCACAGCGCGTGAAGGATAAGATTTTCGGGGAGAAGTAAGCCCTCATCAACAAATGGTGGTGGGGGCGGGGGGTGGGAAGGGGGCCCCCCCAAATTTTTTAAAGAAATAATTTTAATTTTTTGAG
>NZ_JBQJCE010000025.1:0-1372 GCF_053585065.1 Arcanobacterium sp. (ex Cirak et al. 2026) | reverse complement strand
TATTCCGCAGTAAGTGTCGATTCCTGCTGCAAGTAAAACAATATTTGCGCAACAACTTTGTTGACTAAATACGGTTATCTACAGTGTATATATATCTCACATTATGTTGTCAAGAGAAAATTCTTTTTACAGTACGAGTAGTCTTCTCGTATCGTAGATGCTGCCGTTTACGTGCCTGGTGTCGTTTCGGATGGCGCGGTCGAGGGTCATGATCGTGGCGACGACGACGTCGATCTTCTCGGTGCTCTTTTGTTTGTCGGGTTTGATGTTGCCTGCCGGATCTTGGCGGACGTGAATGTTGTCAACCATCCAGGACAGGACTGGGTGGCCTGCGTGGGCGAGCCTGCCCTCTAAGGCTAGTTTCATGAGTTCTTTCGACGGTGGGCTCATGTCCTTAAAACCCTTACCCGAAGGGAACAACGGTGAGACCTAAGGCTTCGAGGTTTTGACTCATGTGGACCGCGCCCCACCGGTCGAACGCAATCTCCCTAATGTCGAAGCGCTGCCCGAGTTGTTCGATGAGGGTTTCGATCGTGCCATAGTGGACGACGTTACTTTCCGTGGTTTGCAGAAAACCTTGCTGGCACCACAGGTCGTAGGGAACGTGGTCACGGGCGACGCGGAGTGTGAGGTTGTCGTGCGGTATCCAAAACCACGGAGCGATGAAGTATCTGCCTTCGTCGTCTCCGGTTTGGGGTGGGAGACGAGCACGAACACCGTGATATCCGTCGTCGAGGCAAGATCAAGCCCGCCGTAACACACCCGCCCCTCCAAATCGGACAGACCACCAGGAGCATTGTTGGCGTTCCAGGTGTGCATGGGCATCCACCGCACCGACTGTTTCATCCACTGGTTGAGTCATAGTTGTCGGAAGGTGTTTTCTTCAGCCGGGTTCTGCCTGGCTTGTTCGCACGCAACCCGTACTTTCTCCACTGGGATAGTCACCCCTAGAGAAGGGTTAGCCTTAAGCCACACGTCCTCGTCGGTCCAGTCATCGTCGCGCTCCGCCCCATCAATCACCGAAGAGAACGTCGGATCAATCTTTTTGCCTGCGAGGATATCTAACGCTTTCTCATGCTGCTCATAACAAATACTATGCATATCAGTGCCTGCCGTGGTGATCAGGAAGTACAAGGGTTGGGTACGAGCATCACCGGAACCCTTCCTCATCACATCGAACAAGGCGCGGTTCGGTTGGGTGTGCAGCTCGTCGAACACGACACCGGAGATATTGAAGCTGTGCATTGTCGAGCTTGCAGGTAAAGACTTCAACTCTGAGGCTCGCCACATGCCCTATGCATGCAGACTCGGCCTGAGCAAACGATGCCAACAACGTCAGCAACAGTTCCCCGTCAGCGCTTAACGTGTCGAT
>NZ_JBQJCE010000024.1:0-3112 GCF_053585065.1 Arcanobacterium sp. (ex Cirak et al. 2026) | reverse complement strand
AAAATTTAGGGGTCGTGGATATGCCGGTTGTGGTACACAATGCGGGGGGGCTCTCGCGGCCATTTTTCCCGCGGTATTTCTCTTCTTGTTCTTCGTGATCCCTGTATGGGATTTGGGTTATCTGGGAGTCGAACAAATTGCCAATGTGTGGCGTGACGGTGGGGCAGCGGGGGTTGCATCTTTACTGTCGGCGACCAATGTCGGTTCGGCTCTCGCGACGACGATGGGTCTTGCATTCGCCGGAACCGCATTATCTGCGCTTGTGGGTTTACCAGCGGCATACATTTTGTATTGCACATCGTTTCCTGGACGCGGGGTGTTGAGATTCCTCATCGTTTTTCCTTTCGTCTTGCCGACGATTGCAGTCTCGATGGCTTTCCGTTCCCTTTACGACGATGGCGGTGCTTTCGGTTTTCTGCAGCTTTCCGGCTCACCGCTCATCATTGTGTTTGCCATGATGTTTTTCAATATCTCGGTTTTCGTCCGTACTGTTGGGGCAGCATGGAGTGCTCTCAACCCTCAATACGAGGCTGTGGCACGCACATTGGGTGCATCTGCCATTCGTGCTTTCGCGACTGTGACGTGGCCCAGGCTCCGGCCAGCGATTGCATCCGCATCAACACTAGTTTTTTTGTATTGCGCCACGTCATATTCACTTGTCATTGTTCTCGGGGCAGCACGAACTCGTACGATTGAAACTGAAATCTATCGGCAGACATCGCAGTTTTTGAACCTTGGGGCAGCCTCTTTCCTTTCAATCATCCAAATACTGATTGTTGTTTGTGCTCTGTGGATTGCTCACCGTGCGCAGAATGAACAAAAGGCAGAAACGGCCACACGCTACTCGAGGACTCCTCGTCGACTCACCCGACACCAGATCCCGCTCCTTGCGGGTGTGGTGGTTGTCGTGGCTCTCCTGATCGTTGCGCCACTTGTTCAGGTGATGCTGCGTTCTTTGCGCCGTGATGGAATGTGGACCTTGGAGAACTTCGCTGATTTGGCTGTACCAGGAGCGGCGAAAGGGATTGCAGCCCCTGTTCTGTCATCCATTCTTGAATCTTTGTATGCGGCGGTAGTCGCGACACTGATCGCTGTGGCACTCGGACTCACTGTCTCACTTCTCGTGACGCGTCATTTTCGTACTCACGGGCGCACGATGAAGAAAATAACCTCATTTTATGATTCCTTGTTTGTGGCGCCCCTAGGGATTTCTTCAGTGACTTTAGGACTCGGTATGCTCGTTGCACTTGGGGGAGCGTTACGTTTCCTAGCAGACTCGATTTTCCTCCTTCCCCTTGCGCAGGCACTCGTCTCAATTCCCATTATTCTGCGTACTGTGGTGCCGATGATTGGGGGAGTGAACCGCCGTCTCTACGATGCTGCTGCAACCCTTGGTGCACGACCTCTTCGGGCATTTTGGGTCGTGGAAGGGCCAACTCTGGTGCGAGCTCTCGGTGTCGCTAGTGGTTTTGCATTCGCTATTGCGATTGGAGAATTCTCTGCGACATCGTTCCTTGTCCTTCAACGTGAACCCACCTTACCGATTATGATTTATCGACTCGTCAATCGCGCTGGAAGCGCCGATCAAGGCATGGCGTACGCTGGGACAGTCCTGCTCTGTATCATCACCGGATTGGTGATGCTTGCTGTTGAACGAGCCTCCATTCACGTTCCCCGTCGCCGAAAGGATAACCCGTGACCGCTGCCGTCGAACTGAAAATTGACCATATTGCGCTGACGTATCCTAATGGATACCAGGCACTTAAAGATGTCACACTCACCGTCGCTCCAGGTGAAATTGTTGCGCTCTTGGGAGCTTCTGGTTCTGGAAAATCAACTGTGTTGCGTGCAGTGGCTGGACTTGAACCGATCACTGCTGGAGCGATTCTCTTCGATGGCGACGACGTGACACGCATTCCTCCCCATCAGAGATCTGTGGGGATGGTCTTCCAAGAAGGACTGCTGTTTCCCCAGCGCAGTGTTGAACGCAATATTGCGTATGGTCTTGAGATGGCAAAAATGGATTCTCGTCAGCGCACTCAGCGTGTCGAAGCTCTGCTCCATATGGTGGGGCTCGATGGTTATGGCCAGCGCGATGTTGCCACATTGTCTGGGGGGCAAGCGCAGCGAGTTGCGCTTGCCCGATCGTTGGCGCCACGTCCACGGGTGATGCTTCTTGATGAACCGCTGTCTGCTTTGGATCAAGAGCTACGAGGCCGACTCGCCGTGGATATTCGACAGATCCTCAAAAGTGAGGGAACGACAGCGATCTTTGTGACTCATGATCCTGCAGAGGCTCAGGTGTTGGCTGATCGCGTTGAGCGCATCGATGCGGGAATTCTTCACGCGTGATCAAAACTCTTCACTGAGTGAGAAAGAGGAAGGCTCGAAAGATCATGATCTTTCGAGCCTTCCCGGTGGGCGATACTGGGTTCGAACCAGTGACCTCTTCGGTGTGAACGAAGCGCTCTACCACTGAGCTAATCGCCCGGATACTCGAAAAGAATAGCGAGAAAAAGGAGTATGGATCAAATCTAAACCGCGTGGCACAGGTCACTTTGGGTTAATTGGACGACTGAGTATCTTGCGTGTAAATTTATAACTCGTTGCGGGGGTGTTCCTCTCAATAATGCGGATGTAGCTCAGTTGGTAGAGCGCCACCTTGCCAAGGTGGAGGTCGCGGGTCCGAGCCCCGTCATCCGCTCGATGGCCAAAGTGGGAAGCCACTTCAACCACATGGTGGGTTGGCCGAGAGGCGAGGCAGCGGCCTGCAAAGCCGTATACACGGGTTCGAATCCCGTACCCACCTCTCAATTAAATAATGGGCGATTGGCGCAGCTGGTTAGCGCGTTTCCTTGACACGGAAGAGGTCGCTGGTTCGAGTCCAGTATCGCCCACTGAAGCACGGTTTCGGCCATGTTTCGATGCGGATGTAGCTCAGTTGGTAGAGCGCCACCTTGCCAAGGTGGAGGTCGCGGGTTCGAGCCCCGTCATCCGCTCTCGTTGTATTTTTCAACCTCTTGGTGGGTTGGCCGAGAGGCGAGGCAGCGGCCTGCAAAGCCGTATACACGGGTTCGAATCCCGTACCCACCTCTCAATTAAATAATGGGCG
>NZ_JBQJCE010000023.1:0-5041 GCF_053585065.1 Arcanobacterium sp. (ex Cirak et al. 2026) | reverse complement strand
CCACGGTAATTAACTTTTCATGCCGGTTGCGGGGGGGGGGCGGCGGCCGCCCACGCTCGCAACAAGCATGTTCACAAGAAGGAGAAATTGATGACGAATCCACGCGCTGCAAAAGTGGCCGAACGTATTCGCGAAGTTGTTGCTCGCCTGCTCGATTCAGGGGTGAAGGATCCACGTTTGGGAATGGTGACAGTCACAGATGTCCGCGTGACTGGCGATCTACAACATGCCACGGTGTTCTACACCGTCTTTGGAGGTGAAGAGCAAGCTCGTCAGAGCCAGAAGGCTCTCGAATCTGCCAAGGGAATGTTGCGCTCGAATGTGGGCAAGCAATTGGGTTTGCGACTGACTCCCAGTCTGGACTTTGTGCTTGATGCTTTGCCGGAAACTGCTCGTTCGTTCGAGGATGTGCTCACTGCCGCACGTTTCCGTGATGAAAAGATCCGCGAGGCAGCACAGGGAGCAACTTACGCAGGTGAGGCAGATCCGTATAAGAAACCGCGCGATACTGACGATGCCGAATCACCACAGTCGGGCGATATTGCTGAGGATCGTGACTGATGCGTACTGAGCGCCGTCAGATGCCGTGGGGTGATCTCCCACGAGCAATACAGGTTGCGCCGGACGGAATTGTTCTGATTGACAAGCCGTCCGGCGTGACTTCCCACGACGTCGTCGGCGCAGTTCGCCGTTTGGCAGGGACACGAAAAGTTGGACATGCGGGCACCCTTGACCCCATGGCAACGGGTTTGCTGGTGGTTGGGATCGGTCGAGCAACAAAACTCCTCACCTATATCACCGGCCACGATAAGGCATACGAGACACGCATCGCTTTTGGCGCCACTACCTCGAGTGAGGATGCTGACGGAACTGTGAGGGAATGGCACAGTACTGAGGGGCTGACATCTGACGCAGTCGATACAGCGATGGCACATCTGACTGGCGATATTCTTCAGCGTCCATCATCAGTCTCTGCTATCAAAATCGGTGGTAAACGTGCTCATGAGTTGATGCGTGACGGTGTTGACGTTCAGATCCCTGCGCGCCCAGTGCATGTTGCAGAATTTGCTCGGATCAGTGAACTGACGGAATCGACATTTTCTGATACGAACGACGAATATCACATCGTTGAGATGGACGCCGTGGCATCTGTGAGCTCGGGAACGTACATTCGTGCTCTTGGGCGTGATCTTGGCGATGCGCTTGGCGTTGGTGCACACTTACGTATGCTCCGACGTACTCGAGTGGGAGCATGGAATGTTGCCCAGGCGCAGACGATAGAGCATCTTGCGGAGTATGTCTTTGCTGGGGAGACCATCCCATGTTTGGGAATTGATGACGTTTGTGCCGATGTGTTTGAGGTGATCGAGATCAGCGAAGCTGAAGCAGTTTTGTTGGGACGAGGACAGTTTATCGATCAGCGTTCTGCCAGCTCCTGGCCAGCAGTTGCAGTCTACGACGGTCATGCGATCGCCCTCGTTTCTCCACGTGGAGGAAAGCTCAAACCAGATCTGCAGATTCGCATTTCGCCACCGTCGGCGCGGTAAATATTTTCATCGTTTTCAAATCTCTTGCTGCCTTTGCTAACGGTCGGTCTCTTCTCCTGAGCAGGCGTAGCATCGATATCCCGGGCAATGACGTCCGGTGACTCGATGACGAACGAGGAGATGAAGTGATTCCTGATTACTGTGTTCCCGATTTGGCACAGACTGGCTCGACGACGGCAGTTATTGCTCTCGCTGCGCTTGTGATGATCGCTATTGGTTCAGTGGCGGTGGTTCGCCGCCGACGTGGCGTTATCGCGGCTGTGATGGTGCTGGCTTTTGTTGGTGTTGGTCTAGCAGCCAACGTTCCTGGCGCTTCGGCGTCGGCGGGAGAGAAATCGTGCCCTGCTGGTTACCACTACGATGTATCCAAGGATTCCCACAAGACCACCAAGCCTATGCCGGCGCCGAACGCGACCTCAGCACCGAAAACGCCGCAGATAGCTGCACCTCGTTCGAATGCGGATGAAAGCTGGATGACACCGCAAACGACTTTTACTTTGAAAATGGATGGTTCAAGCGGCCTCGATACCCCTGGTGACAAGCTTGTGAACTGGGATATCGCGAAGAAAACTATTCGCGCCTATATGAATGCTCCCAAGGGAATTGCCAACAAGAAAGAGTCTCCCTATATTCACGATGTCACGCGGATCACTGAAGCTGCATCAGTAAAGATCGCAGATATCTGCCGTGCACAAGTGGCTGCAGGTAAGAAGCCTGCAGCAGTGTTCGACGCTGATGACACCACCTTGTGGACGTATGACATGGAAGATTCATTCATGAACTTTAATTTCACTGTCGACAAGCAAAATGCATGGTTTGCCAAGCATGATCTTCCCGCAACCCCGGGAATGGTGAAACTCGTGAAGGAAGTTCGCAACGCTGGCTGTGAGATCATTGGCCTAACGGGTCGGAAAGACTCCCAAAAGGAAGTCACACTCGCCAACCTTGCACGTGCGGGATATGTGGACGAGGCAGGAAAGCCGATTTTTACAGCTGATAAGTACTTCACCAAGTTTGATAATGGCGCCGCGATGCCTGAATATCTGGTGAAGCAGGGATACTGCGAAGTATCGAAGGGCAAGTGTTCAACCGTGGCTTTCAAGGCGGGAACCCGTCGCCACATCCAGGATGATCTAGGCTATGTCATTGCAGGAAACTTTGGTGACCAGTGGTCTGACCTCCAAGGTGGCGCTGCACTTGAATGGGTCAAGTTGCCTAATGCAACCTACTACTTGCCGAGCAAGAATTTGAATGATGAGTGGGAAGCGAAAGACCGCGCCGCTGGAATGTCGCCAAGCGTGGGAACCTATACTCTCGCTGCCGATGGTTCGAGTGGCTCAGTTGCAGGGGTTAAGGACACTGACATCCCCAATATGGATGTTGTGAAAGCAACGATTCGTTCCTACTACAACGCAAAGCAAAATGACACCGGTGTGTACGTGTCCAACAAGATGACATCCCCATACATCACCGAGATGGAGAAAGTAACTTCCGCTGCTACAGACAAGGTTGTTCACGCTTGCCGCGCTGGAGTTGACGCTGGAAAGAAGCCGGCAATCACCCTCGACGCGGATGACACAACAGTATGGACCTACGATATGGAAGAAGCGATGGAGTTCAATTTCACTCCTGAATTCCAGAAGGCGTATTTGGAATCGCACGATCTTCCAGCAACGCCTGGCATGGTGAAACTTGTGACGGCAGCGAAGGATGCTGGTTGTGAGATTATTGGCCTCACAGGTCGTTCGACTTCGCAAAAGGCGTGGACACTGCGCAATCTCTTTGCTGCAGGTTACCCGGGTTTCATCGAGAATCTGTATTTCACGAAGCCCTCTTCAGATCCAGCAAAAGTACCGTCTTATGTGACATGCGCAGGCGAGAAGTGCACAACCATTGAATTTAAGTCTGGGACCCGTAGTCATATTGAAAAGGACTTGGGATACACAATCGTCGGTAATTTTGGTGATCAGTATTCCGACCTGATCGGTGGACACGCTGACATGGCTTTTAAGTTGCCGAACCCGACCTATTACTTGCCGTAAATACATGATCGAATGTGTGGGTGATGCGTCTCGTGTATCACCCACACATTTTTTATAGCGCTACTTTGTGCCTTTTATGAGACTCGTGCGGAGGTGTCTCCCTCTGGCACTGCTATTTGTAAAAAGTTAAACTGATAGGTATGAGTGAAAACATGATCGAAACTCAGCCAGTGTCGTCTGGTTGCGGATGTGGTGGTAAAGGCAACGCGCATGCTAAAGGCGGGCATACCCACGGTAGTGGCCATGGCCACGGACGCGGTGGTTGCGGGTGCGGTGGCAAGGGTCGTCACCACGGTGTACGTAGCGAAATGACCCCTGCGTCAGCTCCAGACGATATGTCTGATGGCCGTTCACAGCTTGGCCTTCGCTCCAAGTGAAGCGCTGGTTTAACGTCGCCGACGTGCCCGACGATCTCGAATCGGTGGTGACGATCGGCGTTTATGATGGTGTGCATCGTGGGCATCAGGCGATTTTGAATGAGACTATTCGTCAGGCTCGCGCACGCGGTGTTCAGGCAGTAGTTCTGACTTTCGCTCCGCATCCTGCGGTTGTTCACGCGCCACAGACACCGATTGCTTTGATCACGTCTCTCGAAGATCGGCTTGACCGACTCGAAGCAATGGGAATCGATGGGGTGCTTGTCCAGCAATATACGCTCGAATATGCCAATGCTAGTCCGGAAGAATTTGTTAGGCAGCAGCTGCGGGGGGTTCTCGGGGCGAAAGCTGTTGTCGTTGGCAAGGATGTCCGTTTTGGGGCAGGGAACTGCGCCGACGGTGATGCTCTCATTGCGCTAGGGAAGCGTCACGGTTTCGATGTCACTCTTGTTGACGACCTGGTTGCAGATGATGGTAGGCGATTTTCGTCGTCATGGATACGTCAGCTTCTTGGGCGGGGGGATGTTGCCGCAGTAGCGAAAGTTTTGGGGCGTCCGCATCGGATTGTGGGGGAAGTGAGACATGGCTTCCAGAGGGGGCGTGAACTTGGTTTCCCTACCGCTAATCTCTATGGTGATGGCTTAGGCGAAATTCCTACCGATGGTGTCTATGCCGGTTGGTTAATTCAACGAGGGCCGGCTAACACGCGCGTCTATTTGCCGGCGGCAATATCTGTTGGGTCAAATCCCCAGTTCAGCGGTGAAATTCGTACGGTTGAGGCGCACGTCCTCGGCCGTTCCGATTTGAATTTGTATGGGCAGACAGTGGCGATCGAATTCGTTGACCGGATTCGATCGATGATGACATTCGATTCGCTTGATGGCTTACTTGAGCGGATGGACGAGGATTTGCGTCAGAGCGCGGAAATCCTTGGAGTTCCGGTGCCATCACGAGTTGATCCAACTGAGGTCACAGCGCACTGATACAGGTGTCAACACAAGGTGAGAGGTGGGGGGGGGGGGGGGTGAGAGCCCCCGCCCCCGCCACGAGGGGGGTGGAGACACCCCAAGGAAGT
>NZ_JBQJCE010000022.1:0-5294 GCF_053585065.1 Arcanobacterium sp. (ex Cirak et al. 2026) | reverse complement strand
GTGGGGGCCAGTGACTGTGAATATGGGTTGACGGCGGTGTCCTACTCTCCCACACCCTCACGAGTGCAGTACCATCGGCGCTGGTAGGCTTAGCTTCCGGGTTCGGAATGGGACCGGGCGTTTCCCTACCGCTATCACCACCGTCAAACGGGTGGACTAACACCACCACACTCGAGTGAGTGTGTTTGGTGGTCCAGAATTGTATAGAGGACGCGAGGATCTATCGTTAGATTAGTTACTTGTAGGTGGTCGGCCATTAGTACCAGTCAGCTCCACCCGTTACCGGGCTTCCACGTCTGGCCTATCAACCCCATCATCTTTAGGGGGCCTCACACACCCAAAAGGGGTGTTTGGAAACCTTATCTTAAAGCAGGCTTCCCGCTTAGATGCTTTCAGCGGTTATCCCTTCCGAACGTAGCCAACCAGCCATGCTCCTGGCGGAACAACTGGCACACCAGAGGTTCGTCCATCCCGGTCCTCTCGTACTAGGGACAGCCCTTTTCAAGTTTCCTACGCGCGCAGAGGATAGGGACCGAACTGTCTCACGACGTTCTGAACCCAGCTCGCGTGCCGCTTTAATGGGCGAACAGCCCAACCCTTGGGACCTACTCCAGCCCCAGGATGCGACGAGCCGACATCGAGGTGCCAAACCATGCCGTCGATATGAACTCTTGGGCAGGATCAGCCTGTTATCCCCGGGGTACCTTTTATCCGTTGAGCGACGGCGCTTCCACAAGCCACCGCCGGATCACTAGTTCCTGCTTTCGCACCTGCTCGACCTGTCAGTCTCACAGTCAAGCTCCCTTGTACACTTGCACTCGCCACCTGATTACCAACCAGGCTGAGGGAACCTTTGAGCGCCTCCGTTACATTTTAGGAGGCAACCGCCCCAGTTAAACTACCCACCAGGCACTGTCCCTGAACCAGATCATGGTCCGAGGTTAGACATCCAGCACAACCAGAGTGGTATTTCAACAATGACTCCACACACACTAGCGTGCATGCTTCACAGTCTCCCACCTATCCTACACAAGCCGTACCAAACACCAATACCAAGCTATAGTAAAGGTCCCGGGGTCTTTCCGTCCTTCTGCGCGTAACGAGCATCTTTACTCGTAATGCAATTTCACCGAGTTCGCGGTTGAGACAGTGGAGAAGTCGTTACGCCATTCGTGCAGGTCGGAACTTACCCGACAAGGAATTTCGCTACCTTAGGATGGTTATAGTTACCACCGCCGTTTACTGGGGCTTAAATTCACAGCTTCGACACACAAAATGTCTAACCATTCCTCTTAACCTTCCAGCACCGGGCAGGCGTCAGTCCGTATACATCCACTTACGTGTTCGCACGGACCTGTGTTTTTGATAAACAGTCGCTTCTCCCTGGTTTCTGCGGCCATCACCCCTAGCCCGAAAAAGACTTCAAGGATCAGGCCCCCCTTCTTCCGAAGTTACGGGGGCATTTTGCCGAGTTCCTTAACCACGATTCTCTCGAACGCCTTAGCATACTCTGCTCGACTACCTGTGTCGGTTTAGGGTACGGGCGGCTCGGACCTCGCGTCGAGGCTTTTCTTGGCAGCACAGGATCACTCTACTTCCCCAAAAAAATGGGTCATCATCCAGCCTCACCCTTCACGTCCCCCGGATTTACCTAGGAAACAGGCTGCACTGTTAAACGTGGCAAGCCATTAGCCACGCGGAAGCTACCACTCTGCGTCACCCCTGTTAACACGCTTACCTACACACAAGTTCAGTTCCCACGCTCCCCATCACCAGACTCCCGAAAGAGACCAGCACAGATCGGATGGTTAGTATCACAAGCTTCAGCATTGGACGGTCCTTCGCCGGTACCGGAATAACAACCGGTTGCCCATCGACTACGCCTGTCGGCCTCGCCTTAGGACCCGACTAACCCAGGGCGGAACAACCTGGCCCTGGAACCCTTAGTCATTCGGCGGACGGGATTCTCACCCGTCATTCGCTACTCATGCCTGCATTCTCACTCGTACGAAATCCACAACCAGTTCCCTGTGCTGCTTCACCTCACGTACGACGCTCCCCTACCCAAACAAAAAATGTCTGCCGCGGTTTCGGCGGTGTACTTAGCCCCGCTACATTGTCGGCGCGGAATCACTTGACCAGTGAGCTATTACGCACTCTTTCAAGGATGGCTGCTTCTAAGCCAACCTCCTGGTTGTCACAGCAACTCCACATCCTTTCCCACTTAGCACACGCTTAGGGGCCTTAACCGGCGGTCTGGGCTGTTTCCCTCTCGACTACGGAGCTTATCCCCCGCAGTCTCACTGCCGCGCTGAACTTAATGGCATTCGGAGTTTGGCTGACGTCAGTACCCGGGTAAGGGCCATCAGCCATCCAGTCGCTCTACCTCCACCAAGCAACACGCGACGCTGCACCTAAATGCATTTCGGGGAGAACCAGCTATCACGGAGTTTGATTGGCCTTTCACCCCTACCCACAGCTCATCCCCTCCATTTTCAACTGAAGTGGGTTCGCGCCTCCACACGCTCTTACACGTGCTTCACACTGGCCATGGGTAGATCACCCCGCTTCGGGTCTAGAACATGCAACTACAACGCATTTTAAAACTCGCTTTCGCTACGGCTACCCCACACGGGTTAACCTCGCTACATGCCACTAACTCGCAGGCTCATTCTTCAAAAGGCACGCCATCACCCCCATCAAAGAGGCTCTGACGGATTGTAAGCGTCCGGTTTCAGGTACTATTTCACTCCCCTCCCGGGGTACTTTTCACCTTTCCCTCACGGTACTTATCCACTATCGGTCACATAGAGTATTTAGGCTTACCCAGTGGTCTGGGCAGATTCACACGAGATTCCACGAGCCCCGTGCTACTCGGGAACACCACAACGAGCCAGCAACATTTCATCTACAGGACTCTCACCCTCTACGGTATTGCTTCCCAACAACTTCGACTATGCCACTAGTTTCTCACTCGCCAAGAGAACGTCGGTCCTCTCCAGCAGGTCCCACAACCCCGATCATGCAACATCCGACGACTATCACACACAACCGGTTTAGCCTCATCCGCTTTCGCTCGCCACTACTCACAGAATATCTTTTCCTCCGGGTACTGAGATGTTTCACTTCCCCGAGTTACCCCCAACTACCCTATACATTCAGGCAGCGGTCACCAGAAACAACTCTGGCCAGGTTTCCCCATTCGGACACCCTCGGATCACAGCTCGTTCGCCAACTCCCCGAGGCTTATCGCAGGCAACAACGTCCTTCATCGGCTCTACATGCCAAGGCATCCACCGAACGCCCTTGAACACTTACAAAAAACCAAAAGATGCTCGCGTCCACTATACAATTCTCAACCACCACACCAACACCACAACAACAACCCCGCAAAAAGCAAGACCATCATCACAGGCAGCACGGGTGTTACCCCAGAACCCAACAGCATGCCAGCTTCCTATTTCCACTAGAAAACCCAACCCCCACAAAAACATGTGAAGACTCTCCCCAACAACAAAAAACAGGAAGAAACAGGCTCCTTAGAAAGGAGGTGATCCAGCCGCACCTTCCGGTACGGCTACCTTGTTACGACTTCGTCCCAATCGCCAATCCCACCTTCGACCGCTCCCCCCAAAAAGGTTAGGCCACGGGCTTCGGGTGTTACCAACTTTCGTGACGTGACGGGCGGTGTGTACAAGGCCCGAGAACGTATTCACCGCAGCGTTGCTGATCTGCGATTACTAGCGACTCCGACTTCATGGGGTCGAGTTGCAGACCCCAATCCGAACTGAGACTGGCTTTAAGGGATTCGCTCCCCCTCACAGGATCGCAACCCTCTGTACCAGCCATTGTAGCATGCGTGAAGCCCAAGACATAAGGGGCATGATGATTTGACGTCGTCCCCACCTTCCTCCGAGTTAACCCCGGCAGTCTCTCGTGAGTCCCCACCACCACGTGCTGGCAACACAAGACAAGGGTTGCGCTCGTTGCGGGACTTAACCCAACATCTCACGACACGAGCTGACGACAACCATGCACCACCTGTACACCAGTCCGAAGACGCACACATCTCTGCATGATTCCGGTGTATGTCAAGCCTTGGTAAGGTTCTTCGCGTTGCATCGAATTAATCCGCATGCTCCGCCGCTTGTGCGGGCCCCCGTCAATTCCTTTGAGTTTTAGCCTTGCGGCCGTACTCCCCAGGCGGGGCACTTAATGCGTTAGCTACGGCGCAGAACCCATGGAAAAGGCCCCACACCTAGTGCCCAACGTTTACGGCATGGACTACCAGGGTATCTAATCCTGTTCGCTCCCCATGCTTTCGCTCCTCAGCGTCAGTAACGGCCCAGTAACCTGCCTTCGCCATCGGTGTTCCTCCTGATATCTGCGCATTCCACCGCTACACCAGGAATTCCAGTTACCCCTACCGCACTCTAGTCTGCCCGTACCCACTGCAGCCCCGGAGTTAAGCCCCGGTCTTTCACAGCAGACGCGACAAACCGCCTACGAGCTCTTTACGCCCAATAATTCCGGACAACGCTCGCGCCCTACGTATTACCGCGGCTGCTGGCACGTAGTTAGCCGGCGCTTATTCAACACCTACCCTCAACTCATCGCCTTGTTCAGTGTTAAAAGGAGTTTACAACCCGAAAGCCTTCATCCCCCACGCGGCGTCGCTGCATCAGACTTGCGTCCATTGTGCAATATTCCCCACTGCTGCCTCCCGTAGGAGTCTGGGCCGTATCTCAGTCCCAATGTGGCCGGTCACCCTCTCAGGCCGGCTACCCGTCGACGCCTTGGTAGGCCATCACCCCACCAACAAGCTGATAGGCCGCGAGCCCATCCCCCACCAGAAAAACCTTTCCAACACCCACCATGCGGCAGACGCAGAATATTCAGTATTAGACCCAGTTTCCCAGGCTTATCCCAAAGAAGGGGGCAGGTTACTCACGTATTACTCACCCGTTCGCCACTAATCCACCAAAAGCAAGCTTCCAGCTTCATCGTTCGACTTGCATGTGTTAAGCACGCCGCCAGCGTTCGTCCTGAGCCAGGATCAAACTCTCCAAACAAAAACCAAAACCACAAAAAGCAGTCCCAATCCATAATCCAGAAAGCCCAAAAAAGGCTCCAAAAAAACCAGACAAACTGGCATAAAAAACAGCCCAACCAAACCCACAAACGAGCCCAGCCAGACCAAACAAAAACCAACCCAAACCAAACACCAAAAATGTTCAATCCAAGTCAGACATAAAAAGCTGACACACTATTGAGATCTCAAACAACACACTCAC
>NZ_JBQJCE010000021.1:0-14300 GCF_053585065.1 Arcanobacterium sp. (ex Cirak et al. 2026) | reverse complement strand
GGGGTGCCTAACACCCACCAAACAACCCCTGGGGGGCCCCTCTGGTTGGGCCCGGCCCCCACCACCATTTTTCTATCCTGAATGAATGGAATGTTAGCGCATCCATCATGTAGAGCGTCAACAGAGAGATTTGAGGCAACCCAGGGAAAGTACAAGATTTGAGATCAACACAGATGAAAGTAGGGGTGCTGGAAGCATATGCTCCCAGCACCCCTACTGATCAATGAAGGTTAGACCAAAGCTAAGAAAACGGTAATGATGAAAACGTTGAAGAAATCGATGAACATTCCACCCACAACTGGTAAGACAAAGAAGGCTGTTGGTGAAGGCCCGAATTTGCGTGTCACTGATTCCATGTTGGCTACGCCATTTGGTGTCGCGCCCATACCAAAGCCTGCGTGCCCGGCAAGCAGAACAGCAGCGTCATAGGTAGACCCCATCGCCTTGAAGGTAACAAAACGAACGTAGAGGAACGTCAGGATGGTCTGTGCTGCAAGCAGAACGACCATTGGGAGGGCGAGCGAGCCAAGATCCCACAACTTAACACTCATCAAAGCCATTGCAAGGAAAAGACTGAGAGAGACGTTTCCAATAACCTCGATCTCTTGGTGCGCAACGATTTCTACGCCACCCTTCCGGGTATAACGACGGTCAGAGAGCCAGCGTGCCAAGACGCCAACGATCATCGGACCAAGATATGCCGGGAACTGTGCCATCGAGGTCCAGCCCTGAATAATGTGGTTGATGGCATCCGTAATGTAGGAGCCGGCGAACATCGCAGCGAGGAGCCAAATGAATCCTGTGGTCATACGCTCGGTATCAAGCGGATGCATTGTTTCGCGAAGGAAGGAGTAATCCTTCTTGTCCTTGTCATGAATATCGGCGAGATTCTTCGAGCGAATAAGGCGTGCAGCGATCGGACCGCCGATAAGTGATCCCGCCACAAGGCCAAATGTTGCTGCAGTGTAAGCAACGGATTCTGCACCCGTGAGACCAGCTGCCTCGACAAGAGGTGCGATACCGGCAGAGGTACCGTGTCCTCCGGTCATCGCCGTCGAGCCTGTCATCAACGCGATCGGGCCAGGAATATGGAGGACTGGAGCCAGGCCGAGAGCAACGAGATTCTGCAAGATTACCAAGGCAACGGCAATAGAGAGGAAAATCGCGACCTTCGGGCCAGCTTTCTTGAGAATCATTGGGCTTGCGCCAAAGCCGATAGACGTGAAGAACACAATCATGAAGAAGCTCTGTAGCGTCGAATCGAAAGTGACAGTCACCCACTGCGTGTAGTGGAAAAGTAGATTGATGAGCGCGAAAAGAAAGCCGCCGATCACTGGCGACGGGATCGCAAAACGCTCAAGAATGCCAATGTGGCTACGCAAAAAACGGCCAATGAGCAACAGTATAACTGCGAAACCAATCGACTGGATCATGGTAAATTCGATCGTCATTCAACACCTCTTCTCAAAATAGGGGAAGCTCCCGAAAGGAAACTTTTGCTGCGTCTGCCATCGAAAAAAATGAGACGACGCGGTTCTTTCCTGCTCGGAAAGCTAATGGATCAAGCGTTCTAAGTAGCGAATAGCTCGCTGGCGTTATGGCCTTCCTGTGCATTTGTGATCCATTTTTCCTGCTGGGAGCCTATAGCTCTCCACACGCACTATTGAAAAATACCATAGGTTTGCGCGCAATGTATGCGAAGTTCGTCATGCTGACATTTTCGGATGACTGGGGAATATCGGGAGGGGAAGGGAATATCAGTTGCTGGACGGCGTGAGAATAGATAGAATTTCACAGTGCTTGATGCTCATGCGGGTGTAGTTCATCGGTAGAATGGCAGCTTCCCAAGCTGCAGAGGCGGGTTCGATTCCCGTCACCCGCTCCACTAGGACGCTCATTTTGATACAAAGATTCGAGTGCGATCTGAACCCCTTGGATTCCGCGTTTTACCTGGTATTTCGCGGGATTCGAGGGGTTTAGTGTCTCTCGGGAGTGGGTGGAGGTTGGGTTGGTGGCGGCTTCCTGGGGCCAGATTAGGGTGCTCGTACAGTTACGTGAGGCGCAGACTGGGGCGCCGTCAAAAGGTATAGGCTTCCGTCAAAAAGTATAGGCAATCGTCAAAAGGTTCAGGCCTCAGTGGGCTTTGCCTTCCGCCAACACGGTGTCCCATTGAGTGTACCCCAGATGGGCACGACTCGCGAGCAGCGGTAACCTTCGCTACTGTCCGAATCAGACCGTTTCGAGCAGTACGCGAGTCAGGAAGCCGCGGGCTGACTCCGAGATGAGCTCAGCATCCTCCGGGATGGATGCAAAGTGCCCTCGTCCCGGAAGCCACACCCGCTCCCACGGGTTCCCTCGTTTCTTCCAGCACTCCGCCACCTCGTTCGCAAGGTAGATAGGGCAGTTCATGTCATCTTCGCCGTGTATCTCCAGCACCTGAAGGTCTGCGTTGAACCCATTCACTCCGCTAAAGAACTTGGCGTCGTCGCCTCCCAGATCGAATCGCCGTGCAAACCAGTCACGATGCCCTGGGTCTATAGTCGCGGCGTGCTCCACATGCTTTGCCAGGTCGCCTGTAGTCGCCCCCAGCAACAGGCCCTTCACCCGTTCAGTAGATGAGCCGAGTGCAAGAGCCAAAGTTGCGCCGAAGCTCCAGCCTGCCAGCACGAGGGGGCCAGAGGTTAGTTCGACGGCCCCCAAGAGATCCTCCTGCATCGCGGACCTCCACCTGTGCCATGCCGAACGTGTACATAGACGGTTCGGCATGAGTGATCCCTGGTAGTTCACGCCGATCCAATCTAAGCCGTGCGCGTTGCACCATTGTGGAAGTCCGAATAACCGACCTTCCGGGACCTCGTAACCCTCTGGACCTCCATGGAAATGGATCACTGCACCCGTTGCGCGACCCGGTGCACGAGACACCACATATTCCCCGTGCATGGAGGGGAGAATCGACTCTGCAGTAGTTGGACGAGTACTTTGCAGCAATCGACTCCGACTGGGGGTAAAGGCGACCGTAAGCGTGTCCGTGAACCCACGCGCGGTGTAAAGGCTGCCGTTAAGAGACAGGGCCTTGTATCCATCAAGGGCGTCCAAATGGCGCACTGCCAAGCCACCGATGTCGTCTTGAGTGATCTCACGTGGCTGCGCATCGCTACCTGTGAACACTGACATCACCACGCGAGTGGAGTCGCCTCCGGCTTCCAGGACAGGTCCGTCGGTCTCCAGAAAGGTCGCCTGGCCGTCAGCGAAGACGTGCAGGCCGTGAAGCGTGTCGTCGTCAGTGGGGTTGCTGATGGAGATGGCGAGAACTCGACCTAAAGCAGTGAAAGCGAACGCAGACCGAACTGTCCACATTGCCTGGCTTACCACGTCCACAATGTTCAGGAATGTGCCCTTGACGCCAAGGTCTTCCGCGAATCCCACGACCTTACCGGAGCTGAACAGTAGATCCCCCCGTGGGCCTTTGGACCACTGACGCCGGGGCCCTTCTCGCACAGCCGTTCGAGATCGTCCAGATTCTTTGGCACCGCTCCGCTGTATCCAGCCACAGCTCTACACCGCCGGGGACACCGAGCACTACGAGGTCCTCGCTGTGCAGGCCACGAACATTCACCACACACGGCTGACCGGTAGGATTGAACGCCTCAGTCTTAAATTGATACGCCTGGACCCGGAAGCTGTCTCGCTCGAACCAGCATGCGTAGATTACGCCGTCGGGGCTCAACACAACCTCATCCGCTTCAGGGAGGTCTAGTGGGGTCGCCTCGCGGTCAGATTTGCATAGCGTAGCGCCGTACTCGTTCAGAAGCACCACCGACGATTCAGTCCACGCGACAGGTGTGGCCCTGTAGATCCGCCTCTCATCATCGATAGTTCTCGGAGAAAAGGATAGCAATTGCGCCAGATCACTCATCCAGATTCACCACTACTTTGAAATAATCGAGATTAGAGCGCGAGTGGAGGACGATCACAGCCTGTTTGCCACTTCCTTCGAGCGCGCACGCCAACGACTCGATCTCAGCGCGCTCCTCTGATGGAGTTAGCCCCTTTAGGGTCTCATCGAGCAATATAAGTCGAGCAGTACCTTCACGCAGCACGGAATGCGCAAGCGCGAGACCGCTCAAATCCGATTCTTCAGGTGCGAACGGATCAGTATCTGGTACGACCGCAACTTCGCCTTCGGGGAAACGACGGCATAGAGCGTCAAGAATGACGGATTTCCCGGAGCCAGTTGGCCCAATCAAGGCGACCATTGAATAGCCATAGTCAAGAGTGTCTTCAAGCAAATCTAGGTCAGTAGACCGCACGGGCGGATAAGAACGTTCGACCTCATGCTCTTCAAGCACCCTGACGCGTTCCGCAGTCAAACCCACTACACCAACCTCTTGCAGCGTCTCCACCGTGAATTGAACGCCAGAAGAGAGAGTCACTGCGAAGTAGATTACGGCGGCGGGAGCGACTAGTGGGTTCGATCCTCCGGTTAGCAACACCAACACCACTGCAGAAATGTTCAGTGACAATACGAGGATCTGGATTAGTCCGGTGCGGAGTGCGTAGGCGTTAGCTAATTGAACTGAGCTACTGACGTATGCAGCCTCTGAATTAGCGTAGGCCTCTTCTCCAGCCCGACGCAGACCTGCACTAACGGGCGCAGTACGTAAGCCGGCTTGTGCACCGACAGCTCCGATGAAGTCGCCTCGACGATTTGCAGCCATCGTCGAGGCGGGGAGAATCCACTTCGAACCCTGACGCATAGCAAGCAACGCGAGTGGCGCCACCGCTAAAACAATGATGATGAACAACGGGGCGCCGGCCACTGCGCCTCCGACAAGCATCACGGTCTGCACGATGACCAAGAACACCGAACCCAGGGCACTCGGCACCGACATTTGAAGGTCAGAGAAGTCTTCACCGAGGCGTCCCACGACCGCACCACTTGTTCTAGGACTGGCGAATCGATCGAGCCTTCGCGTAACCCGGCCGTGCAACTCGCCCAGTCGAGCGATCGGGACCCGGTAGAGCGGGCCAAAGAACATGACGGACCCAACGATCGCTGCCACCGCACAAGCAGTTGAAATTCGAGCAGTCTGAGCGGACAACGCATCTCCTTGAGCAAGTGTCAACGCAAAAGCAACTTCAGATCCGCTCAGGAGTAGGGCACCAAGCGCAATCCAAACCACATGAGGCCCGAACAGCAGCAAGACAGATCGTCGGAACCCGCCACGTTTCGGCTGAGGGTCAGGAAGATCCCCTCGCTCGCCCGCATCCGTCGAACCAGCTTCTACCCCCTCGGACGTCCCGAAGCTGTCGGCCTGCGCCTCAACACGGTCTCTCCTCGTGTCACTGCCACGGGCGAACGCACTCGGCACGTACTCCTCTGAGCTCGCTAGAAGCGTGCACGCTGGTACGCACGCCAGGATTATCTCGGCAACCACTTCCCGCGTCACAGGATCGAGCGCCGAGAACGTATCGTCCAGAATTAGCCAGTCCGGTTCATCCGCCAAGACGAGAGCGATGGCAGCACGGTGCCTCTCTCCCGACGACAGGGTTGTTGCATCCCGCCAGAACCGCCCGATCGCTTCCTCAGAGAGCCCCATACCTAAGGCGAGGCTAGTGAACCTGGATATCCGCTGTGGCAACGCAGAAGTCCTCCAGGCTGACAATACCGACTGGGACACTTCCGGATTGCGTGGCACGAAAGCAGAATCGGGGGTGGCCGCGGACGTACGCAAGGCTTCAGCACGATCAGAAGTGGCCTCGAGTACCTCTATAGCACTCGAATGGCGCTCCGGAAAATTTTGCCGTCCGTCCGCGCAATCTGGACACGCCTCGAGCTTGTCGAGCTCACGCATCATTGGCACCGCGAGCCGAATAACTCGATAGTTCACGATGTTGTTCTGCACGGCCGCGTACAGGTAGCGGGCCGCGAGGATGATTTCAACACCGAAACTAGCTTCGGGCCAGATCCATGCGCCGACGATTGCAACCACAGCAAGCATCACAGTCAGCGCTCCCCGTTCAAGGAATCCATTCAGGATCTGCAACGGGACGCGCCTGCGCAGAAGCTGCTCTTCGGCATTTCGGATGCTGGCGATCTTGCCGAGGGCGGTGCCCCAGCTGGGGATACTTTGACCTCGAGGCAGCGCGTCCGCTACTCGCTGGACCCACCGCCTGCGCTCCCCCTCTAGAGCGACGTACTGCTCCCACAGTCGGCCCACCAAGTTGATGAGTCTGACGCTGACGAGCACCAACCCGGCGATGAGTAACGCAGCGATGGCGCCGCTTGCACCATATAGCGCGAGCGAGACCGTAAGAAAGGCAATGATCTGAACCGTCGAAACGGCGAAATCAACAACGAAGGCAAACTGGCTGATCTGTGCTGGGTACGTCAGAACATGTCCGTGTGCCTTCGGCGGAGGAGATGACCTACGAAAAACGTCCCGGAACCGCCGGTATGTTAGCTGCCGGACCACGACCGTGAGCAGCAACTCTTGGCGTTCCTTCACCCAGTACCCGACACTTTCAGCCAGGAAACCCAAGATGAGCAGCCAAATAACGCTGGCTGGGGTCGTCGCCCCTGACGTCACCCGTCCGATACCTGCGGTGATCGCTAGAGCTCCGGCAACACTTGATAGACCAGCGGTGAAGACGATGAAACTCGTGCCCGCCGGCGTGAACACCAAAGCAAGCCAGCGGATCCGTCTCGGAAGGCTCCGTGTCAGCCGTTGATAGCGCTCATACAAGGGCTTAATGGGCATGTCTCTCAGGTGTAGGCCACGAGCACTCTGGGCTTCGCCTCGCCGCTTTTGATCGATCACCGTCACACCGCCAGTCATCCGGCATCCGCGTTCAGGCGTACGGCCTCGTCGATAAGCTCGTCGTCCGGAAAGCGAGCGTGGAGGTCGTTGAGGGCTGCCTGGACATCCATGCTCGGATCGAGAGCAGCCCGAGCCTGCGTAAGCAAAAGCTCCACCTCGGCTCTAGACTTCACATCGAGTTCCGCCTGTGCAGTGCGGGAGGTACATTGCACGGTCCATTCGGGTGTTCCCGCCTCATATGATGCGCGCAACATGTCCAGGACCGCTGCATCGTCCCCAAGATTCGCTGCTTTCGCATACTCGTCTCTAGCGCGACGCGGGTCCCCCATTCGCATGAGGATGAATCCGAAAAGGCGGTGCGCCTCGGGCATACTCGGGTCGAGGGCTACAGTGCGTTCAGCCTCTACCGCCGCTTCCTCGAAGCGGCCCATGTCGCTCAAGAACGATGCGAGATCCTGATGGTATTCGGCGAACTTCGGATCCATCGCGATGGCCTCGCGAAACAGTCGCTCTGCCTCTTTAAAATCCCCCATTTCTTTCACGACTCGAGCCAAATTGGATGTAAGCACCGTGTGATGCAGCTGCTCGGCGTAATCTGAGGCCTGAAGGTCGGCGATCCCCGCCTCGAGTACCACTCTAGCCTCCGCAAAGTTCTTCTTCCGGAAAAGAAGAAGCGCCATACCGTTGCGGTTGAAAACGCTCTCATACTCTATCTGCGCTCTATCTGCGGGCTCGAGGGCTCGCCTTGGAGTCTCTGCCAGGCCAGCTCAAGGTTCTCCTCGGCGCCTGCCGGGTCTAGTAGGGCTCGCGGATTGTGACGCGCCTGAAGCATTGAAAGTGAGTACCGGGCCCGTGCCTCGTCGATCGGCGAAGCCGTAAACCACCGATCCCAGAGCAGCTTCGCCATCCCAGTGTCACCCTGCAGCGCATACGGGATGCCCAGCGTGTCCATCAACGCGACATCAGCTTCGTCCACCGAGCTGAGGTAGGCATCAGCAACGAGCTTCGCGGTCCATGAATCCCCGTAGCTCAAAAGTAGACCCAAGTAGGTCGAGAGTTCATTCGGTTTTAGGGTCCCGTCTTTGATGCCGGCGACTACGTTGTGGAACTTTTCCGAGTGCCGGTCGCGAGTCAGGTTGCCGCCTTTCGGCTGAAGGCTAACCTCGACCTTGAGAGGTCCCTTAGAGCCGAGCCACTCAATGAACCTGCCGTCCGGATCAGTCGGGAACGACGTCAGCTTCAAAACGATGTCTTTTTCAATTTTGGCACCGTAGTCGAAGGCAACCAGCCGCAGTCCCCGCAAAACTCGTTCTTTCGTGTAATAGCGCAGCTGGTCGTCGGGGCTTTGGCGCTCGCTGAGACTCTCGTCGTCTCGGCCGGGACGATGGAAGACGGCCCGAGTCAGCGAGGAGTCTTGCCAGTTCGTACCAGCGAGAATGTCAAGCTCGGGGAGTAGTTCACGCAGGAGAGAAAACGGTGCCCGTAGGTCCGTGCCGTGGTAATTAAAGTTCACGATTCGACTCTTTCATCCAGGACAAGCTCTTTTGTAGGACTGGTCCGGCCCAGGAAAGTGCTCCCGGGCCGGACCAGTCGGCGGTGCATGTCGATACTGGTCAGACCAGCGACTTGCTCTTGTAGCAGTACATGACAGCCATGTTGGTCTTCGGCTTCGAGACCTTGCGCGTCTTGATCTTCATGGTTTCACTTCCTGTGATAAACAGCCAACGTTGGCTGGGATGTCGCCCTCGCGGGCGTGTGCTCGGCTTGCATACGTAAGTATCGTATGATAATTCGATCCTCAGCTCAATTTGAATGCAGTGGCAGTTTTGGACGGAAAGTCTGGCACTCCACCAGCAAATTCCGCCGCTACATCTGGCGCTTCAACAACGAATACAAGAACCCCCATCGGTGCGCCACTCCCCATGTCACTGGCGACCAAATCAAAGACGCCCTCGCCAAAGCCCTGGCTGAGCGGGTCACGGGCAACGATGTTCTTCATGACACCATGCACTTACTCGACGAAACCGTCTACGACACCACCAAGCTCGAAATCACGCAGGCCACGCTAGGGGAGCGGATCGAAGAAACGATCACGCTGATGAACCAACTCATCACCACCGCAGCAGCCACAGCCCAAGACCCCGAAGACTACGACCGCCGCTACCACCAGCTCGAAACCCAACACCGCCAACTCGAGACCGAGCACCAGCACATCACCGACAAGATCGACGATCTGCGCCACCGCCGAGCACAAGCCATCAAAGTCCACTTCTACCTCGCCACCCTGCCACCACTCGCATACAGCGACCAAGCATGGAACACCCTCGTCGACCACGCCATTATCAACGCTAATGGAGCCATCAGCGTCATCTTCAAAGACGAATAATCGGCCAGCTAACTCGCTCACAGCAATAAAAACCAGCAATTCCTACCCCCGTCTTTGGAAAACACCCCCTACCGAATGAATCTGCCCCCAAGCCAGTCTTGTATCAAAATGAACGTGTAAGTATCTCCTTTTGGAAATAGACCTCGACACCTGCATCCTTGAGCTTGCGTACGGTGGTGAGCGAGTCCACGGTGTTGCGTGCGAACCGGGAGACGGACTTGGTCAGGATCAGATCAATTTTGCCTGCCACTGCGTCATCGATCATGGTATGGAATCCCTCGCGGCGTTTCATGGAAGTGCCAGAGATGCTTTCGTCGGAGTACATGCCCGCGAACTGCCAATCACTACGGGAGCGAATGTAGGTGGTGTAGTAGTCGATCTGAGCCTCGTAGGAGGAGGTTTGTTCTTCCATCTCAGTGGAAACTCGCGCATAGGCGGCAACCCGTCTGCGTGCCGGAACCCCAGACAGGGTTGCGGCAGTCCCGGGTGTTTTTGTTGCGGGTATCGCGGTGACGGTGCGGGTTTTACGTTGATAATTCTTCCCACACGAGCCGCAACTGAAGTGGTCTGGGTTTTCTTTCTAGGTGTTTGTCTTGTTTTCCATTATCGATGACGACTTATGTCGACACCAGTACTCTTCCTCGATTTCCTGCGGCGTGCGGTAGTCAAGGTTCTCGTGGAGCTGGCTGGTGTTCTACCAGGTCACCCATTGAAAGGTTGCGATCTCGACCTCGAGGACGTTGTCCCGCGAGCGAGCGTGGATGAGCTCGTTTTTATACGAGCCGTTGACGTTTTCGGCTAGCGCGTTATCGTAACAATCCCCATCATTGCTTGTAGATTGAGTAATTCCGGCCTCGACGAGACGCTCGTGGTAGATCAGCGAGATGTACTGCGAGCCATGGTCAGCATGATGGATTAGATCAGTGGTCGAGTAAGTATTATAAATTGCCTGGTTGAGTGCCTGTAGTGGTAGTGCTTTTGTTCGCATCGAATCTGATAACACCCAACCCACAATCTTCTTACTAGACACGTCAGTAACAAACGCGGCATACACAAATCCCGTAACTGTTTTCACGTACGTGATGTCCGCGACCCATAGCCGGTTCGGATCGTCGGCTGTGACATCACGTTGTACTAAATCCGCACGAGTATCAGACGTCTTTGCTTTACCAGTGGTCATCGGCGATCGTCCTTTACCTTTGTCGCAAACTCCGGCTAAACGCATTAAATGCAGAGTTTACTCACGCCCGGCCGATATCAACGCCATGGCATTAGCGTGCCACATTTTTCTCACCCCATAGACTGCGTAGTTCTCTTTGTGGATTTTGCAGACGAACTCGATGAGTTGTTCATCGCGCTTGGCTCGAGCTGAGAGTTGACGGCTCTTAGCATTACGGTATCCACGCGAGGGGATAAAACCGCCTTCGCGCTCCCGGTTTAACGACACACACATGAACTCGACACGAAAACAATCACAATGCTTACCAATGCATATGTAATCATTTCTTAACGTTTTGGGTCGAGTTCCGATGCGAAAAGCCGATGCCAATTTCACAATCTCGTTCGTGTCACGTAACTCTTAGTTCTCGCGTCGTAACCGCGCATTTTCAACGATCACATCTTCTGCTCGCCTGAGCGTACCTGAACGTCGGGCTTGTTGGGTCCACTGCCTAGCCGTATACCAGCAGACCCCAAGCGTTAGGAGCAACAACCTCGTACGCGACCTGAATCGAGACTCCCTCAGCAAGGATCCGATCCTCAACCAGACAAACCACACGATCTTTCGCATCTTGATCAAATTTCTTTGACATAACCCAGGCTTTCCCATCTACTCAAACGGAACAAAACCCAGACCACTTCAGAACGCTTCAATATCCGCCAGATCGCTTTCGACCGTTGGGGCGCAACCCAAATGAGCCAGAACCTCGAAGACGCCGGTTTCACCGTCGTCCTCTTCGGACAGGGTTTCAAGGACATGAGCCCGCCATCCAAGGAGTTCATGAAGCTCGCCCTCGAGGGAAGTCTGCATTACGTCGGGAACGAGGTGCTGACCTGGATGGTCGACAACACCCACATCCGCCAAGACCCGGCCGGCAACATCAAACCCGACAAGCAAAAGTCGACGGAGAAGATCGACGGCGTAGTCGCAACCATCATGGCTCTCGATCGTGTCATTAGATGCGGCCAAGGCTCCCAGCGGGAGCGTTTACGATTAACGCGGACTTATTGGTAATGTAAGTGAGGAAAAACCATTGAACAGAAAATGAGACTTATGGCGCGCTCTTTTCAATCCTCAAAGACGAGGAGGTTTCCCGTCAAAGTCACTCAAGACTATGGCGGAACAGAGAGCCCAGCACGATGCGGGTGGTGAGGCACATAAGGAGAAAACATGAAAATCCGAAACACAATTATAGGCGGGTTGACAAGCATAATGCTCGCAATCGGCGGAACAGGTGTTGCTGTCGCTGATGAAAAACCGCCATCATTTCAACTTGCTCAAGCGCTATGAACTTAACCAGTACAGTTTGATGAAGTTCTATCTTTAGGAATTATAGAAACATCTAGAACGTCACACAGTCAGCATGAGAAATCCATCGTTGCCGCTTTGCCTAAATCCATGCAGACTCTAGATTCTGCTGATGAAGCTTCAGTTGAGGAACTCTGTACGAAGTACATTTCTATTGATGACCAAAACTATATGCGTGTCAATATCGAAGAGGTCAGTAAATCTCAGTATGCACATAATATTACGGATTTGCAGAATTTTGCACTATTGATGAATGAAATTAACAACGAAAATCTGGGATATGACTTACGGGATGGATGGTCGTTTGCAAAATGTGTTATTGCCGACGCTGTCGGTGTTAACATGGTGGCGCGATTAACTAATAGTTTGTATACAGCAATACGCGCAGCTCAGTGGCCATTAGCTGCTAAAACGATACTTCAAATCGCTGGGTCAGCTGGGCTAAATCGTGGATGGAAAGCTAATGCAGTCGGTCTTGCGATTGCGTTAGGAAAATCTGCCTCCTACTGCAGAGGTGAGTGGTGATGGTAAAGAAATACATTTTCAGTATGATTTCATGCTTTCTGGTGGCTTTGCCCTGCGTTGCATTAGGAGTTCTTCTCGGAAACTGGACAAATCTGTGGATCTTTGAAACTTGGGGAGAGATTTTGTATACCTATGTCGGGATAAGCGTAATCATATTTGTTGCCGACGTATTCTCAAGATCGCTAAATAAGAATAGTAAGAATAATTGAAAGGGGTGATGGAAATAAGGAATGTAATCCGTGCTACGCTTGCCAGCGCAGCTGCCGCATCAATGGTAATTAGCCTAGTTCCCGCCGCAAACGCTTCCATATTAGAGCGTCATTCTGCGCCGGTAGTTTCTGACTCCATATCGATTGTCAATAGTCAAGACCAAATCTTGATAGATGAAGTTGCCGAGCATCTCCTAGAAGGTTTCCAAGAGCTGGATCAATATATTATTTCAGCCCCAGAGGGAGCATTTGCTGCAGATTATGAACATCTCCGAATTAACGGTATCGATTCACGTGATGCAGCTTCCATTCAAAATCTCGTCAGTATCCTAAATTCCCTACAAATCGATAGAGCGACTCAATGTCAAGGCTAGTTTGCTGTGAGTAGTTCCTGCCACTGGTTTCGTGGCAGGAACTACTCGAATATTAGGGAAAATCATGAGTAGATTTCGCAATCTTTTCCGTAAAGATCCCACTACTGACAAGGCTCTCACGGGTGATGGTTATAGCTTTTTCTTTGGTGCCACGAGTTCGGGTCGTGTGGTGACGGAGCGCTTGGCGATGTAGACGACGTCGCCCTGAAAAAGAAACTATAACCAGAACTGATCACGTGATCGTCAGAGGTGCGGATAGTATCCCCACGCAAGCAATCAAGAAAACCCATAGATTTATCCTATTTTTAGTTAAAGGAACGGGGTGCATACCGTAAGTGGCACGCACCCCGTCAATCAGGAAAACGTTGTGAGGAAACTATGTGTCACAGAGACGATTGCCTTCTTCTGTTTTGCCAGAATCCATTCCACCAAAACAACAGTACTCCACCTATATACGCCCCAATGCTAATTCCGACACAAATAGCAATCTTGAGCCAGACTTGATCAAATCGATTTACAAAATCCCAAGAAGACCAAATCGCTAGAGGAATGATAAATGGCATTGCAAACAACGAATAGCGGAAATACTTTCTGTTAAAATCTCCTGGTCGAATAACTTTTGAACTGTTCCGCATCGTTACCTCCTGCAACTTCCACTAGCCTTTGCTAGATATACATACAACCAAGGGCGGGAACTTTGACAACGCCCAACCCTCTTCATGACTTTCTTTGCTACCAATGTGGCTCCCCACACCACAGCACAACCCACTGCATTTACTCCTGGAATAGCGCAAATAGCCGCTTTAAGACCAGTTCCAGCAGCGCTATACATTAAACTTTGGGAAGTACGATTAAATCGCACCCAGGTACCTCTACTATCCTTTCCAGCCCAAATCTTAGGCCACCACTCATTACCGCCAGATCGCATTTCATATGGCCGATATCTTGCAACAGCTTTCAGGACTGAAGCCTCCTGTGAAACAGCAGGAAGCTCGTAGTAAAAATAGCAGGGTCGCTATCACCCATTTCTATAACAGTAGAGAACAGAATCATGCCGTTTTCTTGAAACTTGTAGCTAAGCCTGCCATTATTCCCTTGTGCGAGGAAGAACGTTTCAAACCCCTCCTCCAACGTTTTCGCGTCCTGGCTCTCCTGCTCCAGAATAACTTGCTGCCCAAGATCATTAACCCCAGCCAAATATCCTTGCTCAACTGCAAGAGACTCGGCATGAAAACCATTGTCTTCCGCCGCGTTAGCGGTGTCCGCCCCGCTGATTGCGAGCGCTATGCTTGTCAGCCCAGCGATAATCGTATTTTCAGATCTTCCTCCTTACGTGTTCAACCGCTAGCGTTGTGCTGGGGTGTCTGTATTCCGCAGTAAGTGTCGATTCCTGCTGCAAGTAAAACAATATTTGCGCAACAACTTTGTTGACTAAATACGGTTATCTACAGTGTATAT
>NZ_JBQJCE010000020.1:0-19626 GCF_053585065.1 Arcanobacterium sp. (ex Cirak et al. 2026) | reverse complement strand
CCACCAGAAACTCACTCGCTCCCGGCGACAGGTAAATACTCTAGACCCCCACACACCCCACGTCAAAACAAAACAACGTGACCCACCACACCACCACCCACAAACCCCACCACACCAACAAAAAACCCACACGAGACCCACCACACACACCCACCACTTGACACCACACCCAACCCCACCCAACCCCACCCAACCCCACCACACCAACAAAAAACTGAAGTGCTCCCTGAAAGAAGGAACCGATTAATCAGTCCAACTTTCAAAGAGCACTTCAAAAGCCCGCCACACACCCCAAATTTTGGGGCAATTCGAACTACACGAGGCAGTCACAGCGTGTGTGGCGGCTTGGGTGGCTGCCTCTTGGCAATTCGAACTACACGAGGCAACCACTCTTACATTGCACTGAAGAAGGCTTTCCCATCACGTGATTCTTTATAGTCCAAACTTCTGTGCAATCAGAGCTTGAACACGCTTCGCATCAGCCTGGCCACGCGTCGCCTTCATGACTGCTCCAACAATCGCACCAGATGCCTTCGCATTACCAGACTTGATTGACTCAGCAACCTTCGGGTTCGCCTCTACTGCAGCATCGATCGCAGCGATCAATTCTGAATCATCGGAGACAATTTCCAGGCCACGCCCTGCGACAACCTCTTGAGGCGTTCCCTCACCAGCGAGCACTCCCTCGATGACTGAACGTGCCAGACGATCGTTGAGCTTTCCATCAACAATCATCTGATCAACTTCAGCAACCTGAGCAGTCGTCATTGGAACATCGCCGAGCGGCAGCCCATTTTCTTTGGCATATCGAGCAAGTTCACCCATCCACCACTTTCGTGCTCCAGCGGAAGTGGCACCAGCTTGAACTGTCTGCTCAATAATCGTCAAAGCTTCCGCGTTGACGATGTCACGCATCTCAAGATCGGTCACTCCCCACTCTGCCTGAAGACGCTTACGCTTTGCAGCTGGTAACTCCGGCAACGACTGGCGAATCTCCTCAACCCACTCACGCGACGGAGCAAGCGGCACAAGATCAGGTTCTGGGAAGTATCGGTAGTCGTCGGCGTCAGATTTCGGACGTCCAGCGAGGGTCGTCTGATCCGATTCCTGCCAGTGGCGAGTCTCCTGGAAAACTTTCTCTCCGTTCTCCAACGTCGCCGCCTGACGGGACAACTCATAACGAACAGCATTTTCGATCGCACGGAACGAGTTGACGTTCTTCGTTTCGGTACGTGTGCCCAAGGGATCCGACGGAGTCTTGCGAAGTGACACATTTACATCAGCACGGACGTTTCCTCGCTCCATACGCGCCTCAGAAACTCCGATGGCCCGTGCGATATCGCGCACTGTCTGGACATACTTTGCTGCAACTTCAGCAGCGCGAGCTCCGGTTCCTTCGATTGGTCGAGTGACAATTTCTACCAATGGTACCCCTGCACGGTTGTAATCGACTTGCGAGTAGTCTGCACCGTGGATTCGACCTTCACCACCGATATGCGTGTTCTTCCCAGCGTCCTCTTCCACGTGTGCACGCTCGATCGGCACACGGAAAACTTCTCCGTCATCTAGTTCAACATCGAGGTAACCGTCATACGCCAACGGTTCGTCGGACTGGGACGTCTGGAAGTTCTTAGCGAGATCCGGATAGAAGTAGTTCTTGCGTGCAAAGCGACACGACTCTGCAATCTTGCAATTCAGTGCCAAGCCCAAACGGATCGCATACTCAATCGCTTTCTTATTTACCACGGGAAGTGAACCCGGCAAGCCAAGTGAAACCGGGGTGATGAACGTATTCGGATCTCCACCGAAAGCATTCGGAGCTGCGTCGAACATCTTCGTCTGCGTCGAAAGCTCAACATGAATCTCGATACCCAGTACCGGATCGTAGTTAGCTACAACGTCATCGTATTCCATCAGTTCATCCATCAGAGATTCTCCTCCCAGGTCTCAATTGGAGTGGCAGTTGCAGACGGATCCACATCACGCTCGATCACAGCACCAACCTTGTACATGCGTGCGTCTTCCTTCGCTGGCGCAAGCACCTGGACACCAACCGGAAGGCCATCGCAGAGACCCGCAGGCACAGTCATTGCCGGAGTACCAGCAAGGTTTGCCGGGATCGTGGTGAGGTCGTTCATGTACATCGCAAGAAGATCATCAATCTTTTCGCCAAAATTGAATGCAACAGTCGGCGCCGACGGAGCTAGAAGGACGTCAGCTTGTTCGAAAGCAGCCGCAAGATCGCGCTGAATCAGCGTACGAACCTTCTGAGCAGCACCGTAGAACTGGTCATAATTCCCCGACGACAATGCGTAAGTTCCCAAGAGAATACGGCGCTTGACTTCGTCACCAAACATTGCCCCGCGCGTGGCGCGCATCATCGTCTCAGCAGTCACTGGGCCGTCCGCTGGGAGGACGCGGTTCCCAAAGCGAACACCGTCATAACGAGCGAGGTTAGAGCTCATTTCCGCCGGCATAATCAGATAGTAAGCGCCGATGGTGTATTTGAACGACGGGCACGAAACACGCACAATCTGAGCACCACGAGCCTTGAGCGCATCGAGACGCTCGTGGAACACCGCGCGAACCCCCTCATCGATACCCGCACCATCAAGTTCTTCAACCAGGCCAATTCGCAAACCTGACAGATCTTCTAGTTGGGTACCTTCATTTGCGGCTATTGCCAGACCTTCAGAGACACCTTCCAGTGATGTCGAATCGAAGTGGTCATACCCGCCGACGATTTCTTGCAACGCTGCGGCGTCGGCAACGGTATGGGTGACTGGACCGACCTGATCAAGCGACGAAGCCATCGCGATGATCCCGTAACGAGAAACAGCACCATACGTCGGCTTGGTTCCGACGGTGCCAGTAAAAGCTCCCGGTTGGCGGATTGATCCGCCGGTATCGGATCCCAATGCCCAGGGGACAAGGTACGCGGCAACTGCTGCTGCACTGCCACCGCCCGAACCACCAGGAGTGAGATTCTCTCCCCATGGGTTATGCGTCGGACCGAAAGCAGAGTGCTCGGTCGATGAGCCCATCGCAAACTCATCCATATTAGTGTGCCCAAGAATCGGCAAGCGCGCTTCCTTGAGCTTGAGCACAACCGTGGAATCGTAAGGAGGCTTCCAGCCCTCAAGCATCTTTGATGCTGCGGTGGTCGGAACCCCGTGTTCACACATATTGTCCTTGATAGCTACCGGCACGCCTGCGAACGGTGGTAGCTCGACGCCAGCAGCGCGATCCGCGTCGACTGCTTTCGCTGCCTCCAGCGCACCTTGACGGTTAACAAACAAGAAGGCATTCATTTTTCCGTTAAGCTTGTCAATCCGCGAAAGGTATCCTTCGACGAGTTCAACCGATGTGACTTCACCAGTGCGGAGCATCGCCGCTAGTTCGTGAGCGTTCTTCTTCATCCACTCCATGCGATTCACTCCTCTCCCAGAATCTGGGGAACTTGGAACTTACCGTCAGCTGCATCTGGTGCCATCGCGAGCACTTCATCACGATCGAGTGTCTCGCCCGGCACGTCTTCACGCATTACGTTGCTCAGCGGGATGGGATGAGATGTGGCAGGTACGTCAGAATTTGCTACCTCTGCTACTGAAGCCACGGCGTCGGCAATGACCGAAAATTCGCCCGCCATCCTTGCTACTTCTTCGTCTGTGAGCGCTATACGCGCGAGGTCAGCCAGACGCTGCACCTCTTCTTTAGAAAATGTCGACATACCGATATTCTAACTGCGTCGTCTCATTGGTGCGAACGCGTCTTGCCGGTAGAATCGTGGCTATGGGGAATTTTCGTAAGCACGCGTGGCCACACATAAAAAATGTGTTCAAATGGACCGCAATTACTGTTGCTAGTGCACAAGTGGTCGCAGCTGCGTCGATCATCGCTATTGATTCGCACCGGAAAAAACGCAATCCACCAACAGGTGAATTCCCGCATTTACCACCCAAAACAGTCAATGTTGCAGGCAATGAGATCACTGTTTACACTTTCGGCGCCGACCTCTACCACGATATGCTCGCAGCTATCCGCAGCGCAGAGCGCACAGTCTACTTCGAATCTTTCATTGTCAAAGCGGACGAAGTGGGAGAGGAATTTAAAGCTGAACTTCTCAAAGCAGCTGACCGTGGAGTGAAGGTCAACGTCATTCTCGACACCCTAGGAAATCTCAATCAAAATCCGCGCTTCCGTTATTTTCCGGCTCACCCCAATCTCGACGTCATCCATTTCCCACTGGTTCGTCTTGGATCGCTCACCAGACTTGCGAAAGACAAGGGCTATGACCATCGCAAGCTCCTCATTACCGATTCGCGAGTGGCGTTTGTGGGCGGGTATAACATTGGCGCTCTCTATGCCCACTACTGGCGTGACACGCATATCCGTATCACCGGACCACAAGTGTGGGAACTCGAAAATTCGTTCGTGGAGATGTGGAACGTCTTTAGACGCCGTTCCGCGCCTCTCCCCGTCCCACAAGTGAGGCACTGGTCGCCAAACGTGCGGGCGGTACAAAATATCCCGGCCTACCATTCCTACCCAGTGCGGACACTTTACATGGAGAACATTGACCGCGCTTCTGTGAATGTCTGGATCACGATGGGCTACTTCATTCCCGACGACGGCATGCTCAATTCATTGACAGCAGCAGCGAAACGCGGGGTCGATGTGCGTATCTTGATCCCCCAGTATTCAAACCATATTCTCGCCGATTGGGTGGGACGCTCTCTTTATTCATCCTTGTTGCGTTCGGGCGTGAGAATCTTCCTCTTCGAAGAAGCTATGGTTCACGCCAAGACAATGACTGTTGATGGCGTGTGGTCTACCGTCGGCACGACCAATATTGACGCCCTGTCGATGAACGGTAACTATGAAGTGAACGTCGAAATCTACTCGAGCGATTTTGCACATGCGATGGAAGAAATTTTTATTTCTGACCTCACCAACGCCCACGAGCTCCTTCCGGAAGTATGGGAACAACGTGGTGCGCTCGCCCGTGCTGCCGAGAAAATTCTTGGCCCCCTCGCTCCCTTTTACTGATCTCAATTTCTGTAGTACAACACCAGAGAAATCTGGATGACTCCCGCACATTACCGATGTACGGGAGTCATCCATTACTGAGGCAATTTCCCCGTTTCAAGCAAGGTGGCGAACTCTTCCTCACTGAGAGTGGGAATTCCGAGCTCAATTGCTTTTGTTGCCTTCGAACCAGCTTTTTCTCCAACGACGACGACGCTGGTCTTTTTTGATACCGATCCGGTTGCTTTTCCTCCATGAGATTCAATGGCCTCGTTTATCGAATCGCGAGTAAACGTCGCAAATGAGCCTGTCGCCACAATAACCATGCCATCGAGAGTTTGCGGGAGCTGTTCGACAGCCATATTGTGATCTTCGAAGGTCACTCCTGCGCTCCGCCAGCGTTCAATAATGTCAGCATGCCATGGCTCATCAAACCAAGATAAGAATGAGTGAGCGATGACTTCTCCAACACCTTCCACGCGAGACACTGCATCAGTTCCTGCCTGGAGAATATTCTCAAGCGATCCGAATTCCGCGGCAAGTGCTTTCGCTGCGACTGGGCCAACATGGCGGATATTGAGCGCGACGAGCTTACGCCACAGTTCTTTGCGCTTCGATGCCTCAATTTGCTCGAGAATTTTGAGTGTTGTCCGACTTGGCTCACTTGGTTTTTTCAACTCTGGTTGAGAACGCGAGGCATTGGCTTTAAGCCAGACTGGCTTAGTCCATGCAGCGCGAACTTGACGCCAATCCCCTGTTTCTTCCCCAGCTTTTTTCACTGGTTGCCAGATTCTCACGTCCTTAACGCACTCAGCAGTGAGATCGAAAAGCTCTGCTTCCGTTTCCAACACTGGAACAGAGGGAGCTGGAAAATTCAGTGACTCCAAAATCGGCTGGCTAATGACCGATTCTGGATCAATAATTGCACCGTCCTCATCCACAATTCCCAGTGCCTGCCGTTTCGCCAACGGCAATGCGAGACTGATCATCGCCCCTAACTCTGCTTCAAAGGACACTTTGTGACCGGTTGCTAGGGCGATAAGTGCATCCGAACGATAACGGTCTGGGTCTGCTAACCACAATCCGGTTTCTTCGCCTAATGCCTCAATATCGAGTGCCCCGCGTGATCCAATATGGACGATACGTTGGCTGAGCTGAGCAGGGCATGACCGAGTATTTTGGCACCGGAGATCAGCATCTCCTTCTTTAGTTGCTCGGATCTCTCCCCCACATGCAGGACAGTGCGTCGGCATCACAAAATTGCGTTCGGTTCCATCACGCATCGCGACAATCGGCCCGAGCACCTCAGGGATGATATCGCCAGCTTTACGCAAGATGACGATATCTCCAATTTTGACGCCTTTACGCTCCACCTCCGTAGGGTTGTGAAGAGTCGCTTGCGAGACAGTTGACCCATCCACCCATACCGGTTCCATCACAGCGTATGGAGTCACGCGGCCGGTACGTCCGACCTGGACTCTGATATCGAGGAGACGGGTCTGCACTTCAACGGGAGGAAACTTATATGCCACTGCCCAGCGCGGCACACGAGTGGTAAAACCAAGCAAATCCTGCACGTGGCGATCTTCAAGTTTGATGACGACGCCATCGAATTGGTGATCGAGCAAATCACGAGCATTCTGATATCGATCAAGATACTCTTCGATCTCTTCGATCGATGACACTATCGCTGTCCGATCTGAAACTGGAACTCCCCATGATTCAAAGACACTATAGACACCCTCTTGTGTCGCAAGTTGTTGGTTCAGTGCGGCATCTGCACCCTCCATGTAGCCAATCCCGTGGGCAATAAACGACAGTGATCTCAACGCAAAAGATGTCGTGTCTTCTTGACGCAGCGTCCCTGAGGCCGCGTTACGCGGGTTGACAAATTCTTTGAGTGGTTGCTCGATGCGCAAAATTGGCTGTAATACAGCGTGTTCTGCATCCTGACGACGACGGCGCGCATTTTCCTTGCGAATTTCGGCATTCTTTTCCTTGATTGCGCTATTTCGCCGCGCAATCTCTTTATTGCGCGTAATAACCTGTGCGTTGTACTGCTCAAACGCCTGAACGGGGAAGTAGACTTCACCCCGGATCTCAATAAGGTGCGGGTGGTTCTTGCCGGAAAGACGATGTGGGATTGCAGAGATTGCCTGCGCATTGCGCGTCACGTCTTCGCCAGTGATACCGTCACCTCGTGTTGCCGCAGTTTCTAAAACACCGTCGCGATAGGTCAGGTTTAGTGCCAGTCCATCAATCTTGACTTCTGCCGTGAAACGCGAACTTGCTGGCAATTCGGCATTGATCGATTCATACCATTGGCGCAATTCTTCACGGGAAAAAACATCCTGGAGCGAATACATCTGCTCACGATGTGTCACTTCTGCCAATCCACCACGTGCAACTTTCGCCCCGACACGCATTGTGGGAGAGGTTGGACTCCATAGCTGGGGAAATTGATCTTCAAGGGCACGCATCTCATGGATGAGAGAATCGTACATGGCATCAACCATGACTGGCTCTCCCGTTAAGTGATACGCATCTTGCGCACGCTTCACCTGCGGAGCGAGTTCTTCCCACCGGGCCTTGGCATCTGCAAATTTCATCTTCACGCTACCTATTGTACTCAGGGGGTATGACAGAAATTCACGCACACGTTGAGCACCGTAATCGCTCAAGCCGACAGCGGTCGCGCTCGACGTTCTCACAATTCGCATAGTACTCATGGAAGATCATGCACTCATCCACTCTCTTGGCCATGGTGATTATTTTTCACAATGACTTGTACACAGTAATGGAAGCTGGCAATTCTCGTCTCCGCTCTTGAACACCTACACTGACGAAACGCCTCGTGGAGAAAATCGCGGCAGACTACCTTCGCACTAATTCTCTTCATCCTGACAACGTCTCATCAAGGCTCGGAGCATACGGACGTTTTCACTCAATCCTTGCAGCTCATAAGGCTGACGCCGTCACCCCTCGATCCAAGGATGAAAAGAAATTCCTCATCCGGGAGGTGCTCGGTCACACTTTTGATGACATGAGAGAAACTCCAGGTCTGTGTGCGTATGATCAAAAAGCCACATTAACCTCACAGCGAAAAGGAGCGACACATGGATTGGCGCAGCCGTGCTGCATGCTTGCAAGAAGATCCCGAACTCTTTTTCCCCGTCGGTTCTTCGAGCCCTGCAATGGCACAGATGGAACGCGCAAAACTCGTGTGTCAAACTTGCTCAGTGATGGAAACATGCCTAAAAGTGGCTCTCGAGACAAACCAGGACTGCGGCGTCTGGGGAGGAAAGTCTGAGGATGAGCGCAAAGCTCTCAAGCGCAACGCAGCGCGAGCTACACGCGTCACGACAGTCGGATAAAAGTATGTGACACCGACAAGATCAGGTGAGAAACAAGGGCAAAGCGTCAGCGCGCAGGTATGAAGACCTGCGCGCTTTTTATTTGTGCATTATTCCAAAGGAAATTACGAACGTAACTGTGCTGTCAGGGTGACTTCCGTTCCCCCCTCGTCGCGGTTAGACCACTGAATCGCCCCGGCAAGCTCTCCTGTCACCATCGTCCGCACAATTTGAGTGCCCAGACCCGAACCAGGGCCTTTTTCTCCGATGCCATTTCCGTTATCGCACACTGTTACCACCAGGCGTTGTCCAAAGCGACTTGCCTCGATATCGATTCGTGGATCCTCCTGACCGTGGCTCAGTCCGTGCTCAATGGCATTCGAGAGCACCTCGTTCATCACCACGGCGAGCGCAGTGGCCTGCTCGGCACGCACTCGTCCGAAAGACCCAGTGAATGTTGTTCGCACGTCTACGTCAGTCACGGCAGCATCGCGAATGAGGCGCATCAGCGGGATAAAAAGATGGTCAAAATCGACAACCTCATCGATTGTTTCCGATAGCCGCTCATGAACCAACGCAATGGTGGAGACTCGACGTTGCGCATTCGACAGTGCATCAGCAGTCTCTTTATTCGTCGCCCGGCGTCCTTGCAAGCGCAAAAGTGCGGAGACTGTTTGGAGATTGTTCTTCACTCGATGATTGATTTCGCGGATTGTGGCATCCTTGGTCATCAGTTCGCGCTCTTGGCGGCGAAGCTCAGTAATATCGCGGCAAAGGATGACGGCACCGGTGCGTTTACTCTGGTAGAGCAAAGGCACGGCGCGCAGTGACACCACGACCCCATGAGATTCTACTTCGCTCATCCACGCTGCTCTTCCCATCAGGACAACCGGCAAAGACTCATCCACATCGCGAGTTTCAATATGTGAGGCCACCGCTTCTGCAAGCACAGACCCCATCAGGGTGTCGTCAACGCCGAGCCTGCGGAAATGAGACACAGCGTTAGGTGACATGTACAGCACATGACCTGCACCGTCGATGTGGACAACACCGTCGGACACACGTGGTGTGCCATGTCGATACCCGGTAGGCGAGCCTTCTACTGGGAATGCTCCAGCACGTACCATCGTCAGGAGTTCGTTCGCGATGTCCTCGTAGCTCATCTGTGCTTGTGAGGGAAGACGATCTGGGTGCGGCGCGCTCATAAGTGCCAGTAATGCAATGGGTGAGCCTGGCACACGGCACACTGGAACAATGACCACGCGACGGTCACCGAGTTGGGTGCGTACCATTTTGTTTCGCAGGTATACATCGTCAAGGTCTTCGATAGCTTCTTCCGACGCTGCCATCCCTACGACGTCGTATTCGTAGAGAGTCGCAGCGGTTGCAGGACGGGTTTGCGCAGCAATTTTGTATTGTCCACGGCAGTGAACTATCAGCAACACATCAGAAAATGTCAGATCTGCCAAAAGTTGGGAATCACCGATGAGCCGATGAAGCCAATCACGATCGTCTTGGCTAAATTCCGGTATTCTTTCAAGCATCTTCGTTAAAGTAGGCACGCCCCTAACAATAGGGGAAATTCTGCCCGCAAGGAGGGGACTTATGGAGTTTTCAGCACAGGTACGCTACAACGCTGCTCCCGACGTGGTTGCTCGAGTTCTTTTGAGCCGCGAGTTAGCCGATGCGCGCGCAAGCAAAGCTGGTGTAGAGCTGGACGACTACTCATTTGATGGAACTGTAGCTAGCGTGCGTGCACGGGTAAGTGCCGATGTACTTCCGGAAGCTGTCAAGCGTTTTGCATCACGTGGCTTCTCTGCAGAAGTTCATACGCGTGCAGAGGCCAACGTCGTGGCTCACATCGTAAAAATCTCCGGCTTGCCGGTCACGGCCAACTTCCGTGTTGCACTCTCCCCCGACGACGCTGGATCGATTGCGGAAATTCGCGGCGAGGTTCATGTCTCCGTGCCTTTCGTTGGGAAGAAAATTGAGCAGAAAGCTGTCGCACAGGCCGCACGTGCGCTTGAAGAGGATGCACTCATCGTCAACTCTGTCGTCGATACACTGAAACTATGATCAATCGCCAGTACGAAGATCTCCTTGCTGAGGTCATGGAAAATGGCACCCTCAAGGGTGACCGAACCGGCACGGGAACGTTGTCCGTTTTCGGCCGTCAGCTTAGGTATAATCTGGCCGAGGGTTTTCCACGCATCACCACGAAATTCGTCGCGATGAAAGCTGTCAAAGGCGAGCTACTGTGGTTCTTGCATGGAAACACGAACATCGAATGGTTACGCGAACGTGGCATCACCATTTGGGATGAGTGGGCTGATGAGGATGGAAACTTGGGCCCTGTGTACGGTGCTCAGTGGAGAAGTTGGCCTACGCCGTCGGGCGAACACATTGACCAGATTTCCAACGTGATCGAACAGATTCGAACTAATCCCAATTCGCGCCGACTTGTCGTATCGGCGTGGAATGTTAGCGAACTGGACAAAATGGCGTTAGCTCCATGCCACGCATTGTTCCAGTTTTATGTGGCTGAAGGGCGCTTGTCGTGCCAGCTCTATCAGCGAAGTGCAGATCTCTTCCTCGGTGTTCCCTTCAATATCGCTTCGTATGCGTTGCTGACGCACATGGTTGCACAACAAACCAATCTTCAGGTCGGCGATTTTGTGTGGACTGGTGGAGACTGCCACATTTACACCAATCATTTCCAGCAAGTGACAGAGCAACTTCGTCGCGAACCGTATCCGTTCCCTACTCTTCACTTGCGTAAAGCCTCCTCAATCTTCGACTACGAAATGGACGATATCGACGCGTCAGACGGATACCAGCACCATCCGCGGATTCCTGCCCCCGTGGCAGTGTAAGGAGGTCACTGATGTCCACACCAAGTATTTCCGACGGCGGCTCCCCCGGCCTGCCACTGCTTGGCTTGATTTTCGCTCAAGGCCGCGGTGGCGCAATTGGAGTTCGGGGAGAGCTCCCGTGGCATCTTCCTGAAGATCTCGCTGTCTTTAAACATGTCACAACTGGCAGTGATGTTCTTATGGGGAGGAAAACCTGGAATTCAATTCCTGCCCGCAACCGCCCGCTCCCGAATCGCAGGAATATTGTGGTCACCAGCGCAAATGCGGACGACTTCCCTGGAGCACATGTTGTGCGAAGCGCGCAGGATGCCTACTCCGATGCCACCGGCGAGATCGCATGGTGCATCGGCGGCGCAGGACTATTCGACGCGTTGGCTGATCAGGCACATTTGCTCCTGATCACTGATGTCGATCTTGATGTGCCCGACGCCGATACTTTCGCTCCGAATTGGCCTAGGTACGATTTCTCTGCTGCACAGGTTTCTCCAGACGAAGGCTGGCATACTTCTCGTACTGGTCTGCGCTTCCGGGTCACGCTCTATGTGCGCCAAGGTGTCACCGTCCCCGACGTAGATCTGGGATTTCGCCCGTATCGAAACTTCCGGAATCTACCTCCTCAAACGATATAATGGACTCATACCAGAAAGTGGGATATGTTCGCATGTTCCCACTGTGGCCAAGAACTGAAAGGAAAAGAATCATGGCAGACGCATTTAAGGCCTCCGACGTGCTCGGAGAATCACTTCAAAAGGTATTGACCGACGTCACCGCATTGTCTCTCAATGCCAAGCAGTTGCATTGGAATATCGTTGGACCAGGATTCCGCGCACTTCACCTCTATCTTGACGATGTAGTGGCCATCGCACGCGAAGCATCCGACGAAGTCGCTGAGCGTATGCGCGCAATCGGGCTCAATGCAGATGGACGCCCAAGCGCAGTCGCAGAATCAAACTCTCTTCCAGTGTTGAGCAAGGGCTCGATTAGCGATGTCGATGGTGCAGCAGCAGCCGTCGCCGCAATTACCGCTACCGTCAACACTCTGCGCCAAGTACATGAGAAGGTCGACGCCGAGGATCCAGCTTCGGCCGATATCCTCCTCGACTATGTACGCCGCCTTGAGCAGCAAGCGTGGTTCATTGGCTCAGCAATCGCACAGGCCTAATATTTCCGCACAGGTCTAATATCTCGTGGGTATAAAGATTGGTGGCAGATAATTTATCTGCCACCAATCTTTATACCCACGAAATTTTGAATGTGTTTTCTTCTATTGATTCAACTCACAGGCTTGTTGATTCAACTCACGGGCTTGTTGATTCAGCTCAGGGGGTTTGGGACGCTTCCCAAAAGCGTCCCAAACCCTACTTTTTCAGAAGCTGATCGAACGAGGCAAAGTCTTCATATAGATCGGTAGGGTCAGTCTGGATCAGCTCCTCTTGACTCTTACCTGCAAGGCGCGTCGCACCGCGCTGTTTGGCTTGACTCACCTTCCCATTCTTCAACTTCTCACCAACCGCAGCAGCGTCGGCAGTTTCACCTTGACCATCCGTGACCGCAAGAGCAAGCTCACGCCCCGCTCGCGAAATACGCCGTTCGAGCGACGCGCCTCCCGAACCATCAGAGTCGGCGGCTGCTGCTCCCCAATCTTCCGTTGCCGCATACACTGCCGTGGGAACCACATGCGCATGAAGATAGGAGAACATCGGCCGCAGCGCGTGTTCAGTGACGAGCGAATGGCGCGGAGTACCCCCCGTCGCACCGATCAGCACTGGCTTCCCCTTCAAGGTGTCTTCCGGCATGACATCAAAGAAACTTTTGAATAGCCCCGACATTGACGCGTTGTAGGCTGGTGTCACCGCCACCACTGCATCAGCATTGAGGACATCATCGAATGCCTCTTCGAGTCCTGGCGCCGGGAAACCCGCCAACATTGCATCCATAATGTGGTGAGCATAGGCACGCAATGAAATCACATGATACTCACTGCCCGGCAGTACATTGACCGCCGCGCGAGCAAGCTTCTCCCCCAACGCGTCAGTCGTCGAGTTTTCCGAGAGCGACGCCGATATGACGACGATATTCATCAGTGCTTCTCCGTCAGATGCAAGAGGTTGTCAGCATGTTTCACAGAGGCTTCATCACTTTCTTGCTGCTCATACGGCGTCGCAACACCCGAAACGTTGTCTGGCTCACCGAAAACAGTGGAATCATGTCCACCTCCACGAGCAGCGACGAGTGATGCATGTGTCGGTGCATCAGGAACACCGTCCTCACGCATCGCTGTGAATTCCTTACGCAAGGTCGGCAAGATTTCACCGAGATAATCGATCTGCTCAAGAACCTTCTTCAATGGCAAACCCGCATGGTCGATCAGGAACATCTGACGCTGGTAGTCACCAACTGCCTCACGGAATCCCAAGGTTCGATCAATGACTTCCTGTGGAGACCCGACAGTGAGCGGAGTCTGCGAGGTGAAGTCTTCCATGGACGGTCCATTTCCGTACACCGGAGCATTGTCGAAATACGGACGGAACTCACGCTTCGCCGTCTGTGAGTCCTTCGCCATGTAAAATTGTCCGCCCAAACCGACGATGGCATCCTGCGGACGCCCATGTCCGTAGTGCGCGAAGCGCTGACGATACAGCGCCACCATACGCTTCGTGTGGCTCATTGGCCAGAAGATGTTGTTATGGAAGAAGCCATCGCCATAGTAGGCAGCCTGCTCGGCAATCTCTGGGGAGCGGATCGAGCCATGCCAGACGAAGGGAGCGACGCCGTCGAGAGGACGCGGAGTCGAGGTGAAGTTACGCAACGCCGTGCGGAATTGTCCTTCCCAGTTCACGACGTCGTTATCCCACAGCTCACGCAGAAGTGAGTAGTTTTCGATCGCGAGCGGAATACCTTGGCGGATGTCTTTACCAAACCACGGATAGACTGGGCCGGTATTACCGCGCCCCATCATGAGGTCAACTCGCCCGTCTGCCAAGTGCTGGAGCATCGCAAAATCCTCAGCAATCTTGACCGGGTCTTGAGTAGTAATCAAGGTGGTGGAAGTGGACAGTATGATGCGCTTGGTCTGCGCCGCGATATAAGCAAGCGTGGTAGTTGGCGACGAGGAGAAGAAGGGCGGATTGTGATGCTCACCGATGGCATACACATCCAAGCCGACATCCTCAGCGTGCTTGGCGATCTCCACAGAAGCCTTAATGCGCTCGTGTTCCGTGGGAGTGCGACCCGTAGTGGGATCGGTGGTGATATCCGAGACGGAAAATACTCCGAACTGCATATCCATTGTCTTACTCCTTCGATTCTTCGAGAAAGTGATGTTTCTGATATGACACTATCACTCTTTAGTTAAATATTCAACCTTCAGGATGAGGGGTATTCCCCATTCGTCATCACAATTGTGTGAGTTGTTCAGGCACGACTAAGATTGGCCGTGCAAAACAATGGGAGGGATATATGTCCGAAATTATCGACGACACTGAGCCGATCCAGGACGATCCACGCATTGACGCGTCGTTACGCGCGGCAGTCCGACGGCTCACCACCTTGCTCGGAAATGTGCTTGAGGATCACTACGGTAGCGATGTGCTCGAACTGGTAGACAATATCCGTCTACGTGCCAAAGCAGCTGCAGATGATCCAACCGGCACACTCGGGCGTGAACTCCTTGCTACCCTTTCAGCACTCCCAAGCGACGAAGCGACTCTGGCAACACGCGCATTTGCCCAATACTTCTTGCTAGCAAATTCAGCCGAACAGTCATATCGAATCCGTTCAATTGACGCAACCAATGACACCGACTCATGGATCCCCAGCTCAGTTCGCCAAATTGCTGATGCACTCGGCGCCGAAGGACTGCAAGAAACCGTTGATAGCCTTCAAGCACGCCTCGTTTTCACTGCACACCCGACCGAAGCCTCCCGGCGCGCGATTCTCCGTAAACTACGTGCGATTTCTGAGATTCTTGAAATCGATACCGCCTCTGGCACACTCGCCCGCAAGCGCCAAAATGCTCGACTCACTGAAATTATTGAGAGCCTCTGGCAGACCGACGAGATTCGCTCCGAACAGCCAACCCCCATCGACGAAGCGCGCAACGCACTTTATTATCTTCGCCAGATCTACCTCCACACACTTTCCGATTTCCTTCGCGACTTCGATTCCGAGCTCAAAGCATCTGGTGCGCGGCTTTCCGATTCATCTACACCGCTCATCTTCGGTACGTGGATCGGCGGCGATCGCGACGGAAACCCCTTTGTCACCCCAGAAGTCACTGCGACGGTGTTGCGTCTACAAGCAACCACCGCGATGGATATTATCGCCGAACTCCTTACCCAACTCATTGAGTCCACCTCAATCTCTGCGGCACTCACTGGCACCGACGATGAGCTCACGGCTTACCTCGACACTCATTACCAGTCATACCCCGGCGATGAAGAGATTCGCCAAATGTTTGCTGAAGAGCCCTACCGCTTAGTACTCGGGGCGATGCGACACAAAGTGGGCGTTACTCGTGAGCGTTTTGCCGAAGGCACGGCATATGATGGCCGGGGCTACGCCGATGTTGATGAGCTTTTGGACGAACTTGCGATGCTGCGCGATGCTCTGCGTCGCCATCACTCGCGTTCCGCCGACGGTGCCGTTGCTACCGCAATGCATGTTATCCGAGCCGTTGGGTTCACCCTGGCAACGATGGATGTGCGAGAGCACTCCGAGAAACACCACGATGTGTTGGCTCAGCTTTACGATCGACTCGGCGAACTCGACGTTCCATATTCACAGCTCGATGCTGAAGGTAAACGTGAGGTTCTTTCCCGTGAACTGGCATCCGCACGTCCGCTCGCAGGCGCTGTGCTTGACGACGACGAAGAGTCCGTTCTCGCCCCACTCGAGCGCATCACATTCAATACATTCCGTGCATTGCGTGATGCCCAGCGCACATATGGTCGCGATGTTATTACGACGTACATCATTTCGATGACACATGGAGCACACGATGTTCTCGCAGCCGCTGTGCTCGCCAAGGAAGCAGGTATTCTCGACCTGTCATCGGCAACAAAGCGTGCCGACGTCGGCTTCGCTCCTCTACTTGAGACCACAGTTGAGCTTGCCGCAGCTGGTGAAATTCTCGATCAACTTCTGTCGGATCCTTCCTATCGTGAAATCGTTCGACTCCGCGGCGATGTGCAAGAAGTCATGCTCGGTTACTCCGATTCAAATAAGGAAGCTGGAGTCTTTACTTCTCAGTGGTCGATTCAGAAGGCACAGCGAGCGCTGCGCGATGTGGCAGCAAAGTACCACGTTAAACTTCGTCTTTTCCACGGTCGTGGCGGTTCAGTTGGACGCGGTGGCGGTCCCACATTCGATGCGATTATGTCTCAGCCAGCTGGGGTGTTGGAAGGCCAGATTAAATTCACCGAGCAGGGGGAGGTCATTTCAGACAAGTACCTCCTCCCGCGCCTCGCACGTGAAAACCTTGATCTCTCTCTCGCTGCTGTTATGCAGGCAACGGCCTTACATCGTACGCGACGACACAGCGATGATCAGGTTGCCTATTGGGATTCGATTTTGGATCTCATCTCTGAGGCATCTTATGACGCTTACCACGAGCTCGCATCGAATCCAGATTTGCCCGAATATTTCGTCTCATCTACACCAGTAGAACTTCTGGGTGACCTCAACATCGGTTCGCGTCCCTCAAAGCGGACAACATCAGAGAAAGGTCTGGATGGCCTTCGTGCAATCCCCTGGGTATTCGGATGGACTCAGTCGCGTCAGATTGTTCCAGGATGGTTCGGTTTTGGTTCGGGTATCAAGGCTGCACGCGAAGCCGGATATGACGCGGATCTCCTCAACATGCGTCAGGCGTCATCGTTCTTCCAGTCAGTCCTGTCCAATATCGAGATGACCTTGGCAAAGACAGATATCGAGATCGCGGCACACTATGTCCATTCGCTCGTTCCTGAGCGTCTGTGGCCGATCTTTGACCTCATTAGGCGCGAACACGAACTCACGGTCGAACAGGTCGCGTGGCTGACAGGAGCCGAGACACTACTTGATAATCAGCCGACACTTCAACGAACCCTCGCAGTGCGAGATCGCTATCTTGCACCGTTGAACTACATGCAAGTAGCACTAATGAAGAAAGTGCGTGAAGCCGAAGCATCAGGTACACAGGTCGATCGTGAAACCAGGCGAGCCCTCCTGATCACCGTCAATGGCGTAGCCGCTGGCATGAAGAATACAGGCTAAATCCACACTGCTCATGGCCGCGTGGCTCTGAACGCACGTCCACGTACGATCTTCATGATCCTCCCGGATGATGTGTGTGATACTCAAAACTCTTATTGAGATTGTTTAACAGCAACGCATACTGATAACGGAGCAACGTCAGCCACTGTACCTGTTATACCTGCGACGTCGGCAGTCGAGTTCGCCACTAGTATTTTCCAGTCGGTGTCCAATTCTGTTGCCCACGGATGTTCACTTGCATTGACGAAAACACGAGCTTCCTGTCCATTTGCGCGAACGGAGTAGGAGATGCGCAGCTGATCCACGTGAGTAAAGTCGTAGGCGCTGTCGATGACGTCGAAATCTCCTAGTCGCAGCCATGATTGGTGTGAGCGAAGTGCGAGTAGGGAACGCACTAGTGTGACGAATTCGGGCCAGCGAGCTGCACGATCATAATCGAACTCATTGACTGAGTCTGGTGAGGCATAGGAATTACGCAAGCCTTCCTTCGTGCGTCCAAACTCTTGACCCGCATGAAGAAATGCGATCCCCTCCCCCAGCAATTGGATCGTGGTTGCTAATTCACAGCGTCGGATAATTTCATCCTCACTTGCCTGAGGAAAAGCACGAGCAAGCTTATCGAAGAGCGTGTAGTCGTCGTGTGACTCGTTATAGATCACCGACTGTGTTGGATCAGAAAACGGGAATGTCTGGCGCGAACCGATAACGCCGTCGGCGATTGCTCTTGCGCCATCAGCACCGGAGGCAAAACCACGTGAGTAATTGTCGAATGGCGACCCTTTCATTGCGTCACGGAAAGAATCGTTGAAATGCGCGATTCGCGGCATTGCGTCAGCATGATGGTAATCAGCTGGAAGAATACCTTCGGGATGATTGCCCATCACCCATCCTTCACCAATGATGATGATCGATGGGTCAATATCGTCAAGAGCGCGACGCACAGCATTCATCGTCTCAACATCATGAATCCCCATCAGGTCGAAGCGGAATCCATCCAAACCGAACTCGCTGGCCCAATAAACCACCGCATCAACAATGAGCTTGCGCATCATCGGTTGTTCTGATGCCGTCTCATTTCCGCAGGCGGTAGCGTCAGCAAAGGAACCATCGTCGTTGAGTCGGAAAAAATATCCCGGAACTGTCATCTCAAGCGGATTTGTTCCGGCATCGTAGACATGATTAAAAACAACATCCATGACCACGCGCAAACCGGCATTATGGAGCGCGTCAATTGCTGACTTAAGTTCACGGATGCGCGCATACGGATTGCACGGATCAGATGAATACGAGCCCTCGGGCACGAAATAATTCATCGGATCGTAGCCCCAGTTGTATTGAGCACCCCACGAAAGATCACCCATTTCATCCACCGAGCCGAAATCATAGATTGGCAACAGCTGGATGTGGCTTACTCCCAGACTCCTGAGGTAGTCAAGCCCCGAGAGATTTCCCGACGCCGTACGCGTTCCGGTTTCAGTCAGCCCAAGAAACTTTCCTTTGTGGCGGATACCGTTGTCGACGCCGATGGTTAGATCGCGCACGTGAGCCTCGTAAAACACCGCGTCCGCTGCACGCATGGGAGCCAGTCGCTGGCACGGCCGACCCGCTGCTACTGGATCGATCACAACAGACGCCTTCGAGTTCGGCGTCGACCCGCGCCCCCAGGGATCACTCGTCACATTCCGATGCCCGCCGGGGAAAGAAAGACGATAGCGGTAGACCTCGCCGGAGAGATCATCGTGGACTGAGGCCAGCCACACGCCACGTTCACTTCGCCGCATATCGACGATGTCCGCACCATCACTGCCGAGCATCAGCTCTACATGCTCAGCCGTCGGAGCCCAAAGTCGGAAAGTTGTGGCGTGCTCAGTATATTCAGCCCCCAGTGGGCCGTCGTAGGCGAACTCATCATTGAATTCGCTCGAGTGCAGCTCTTGCCAGTGTGCGTGAGCGTTCGGATCTTTCAAAGGTGTTTGTTCCATCACGCCAATAGTCTATCGGACGGATGCCTTTCAGCCTACGTTCCTCACTAGCTCTTACGCTGTCAATGTGGTGGGGGCGCTGGGGGCCCCGCGCCCCCCACAATATTAATAATGAAAACACATTTTTAATTAAAA
>NZ_JBQJCE010000019.1:0-20719 GCF_053585065.1 Arcanobacterium sp. (ex Cirak et al. 2026) | reverse complement strand
CCCCACCCTCCCCACCTCCCTCTACCGCTGTCTGGGGGGGGGCCCCGCGCCCCCCCCCCCCCCCACCACATTATTCATCTTCACAGCACTTTTGAAAGGAACTCACGAGTTCTCTCATGTTGTGGATTCTCAATGACTTGTTCGGGAGCGCCGAGCTCCACGATCTGTCCCTCGTCCATCAAGATCACCTGGTCAGAAACCTCGCGCGCGAACCCGATTTCATGGGTCACAACAACCATCGTCATACCCTCTTTTGCGAGATCTTGCATCACAGCAAGCACCTCTCCCACGAGTTCGGGGTCCAGCGCCGATGTCGGCTCGTCGAACAGCATCAGATCGGGATGCATCGCGAGCGCGCGCGCAATGGCAACGCGTTGTTGTTGCCCACCTGAGAGCTCCGCCGGATAATGGCCAGCACGATCTTCAAGTCCCACGCGTGATAGAAGTGCCTGGGCTTCTGCCTTTGCTTTTTCCTTAGGCATTTTGAGCACTTGGACAGGGGCTTCCATCACATTTTCAAGGGCAGTCATATGCGGGAAGAGATTGAAGCGCTGGAACACCATGCCGATTTTGGCGCGCTGAGCAGCTGCTTCTTGCGAGGTGAGCTCATAGAGCTGTCCGTTCTTCTCTTTGTACCCCATGAGGTGTCCGTCTACTTCGATGCGGCCAGCTTGGATCGTTTCGAGCAAGTTGATACACCGGAGCATTGTTGACTTTCCGCTACCAGATGGGCCGAGAATCGCGGTCACTGATCCCACAGGAACGTCAAAAGAAACTCCTTTGAGTACGTGGAGTTCCCCAAAGAATTTGTGAACATTGTCCACGTGAACTGCATTCGTCATGTGTGTCTTCTCTTTTCTCATCTCAGGGGGTGTACTCGATGAACGGATCGTCATTGGTGGTTCGGGCCGCTGTAATGGCTGCTTGGCGAGAAATTTTGGCGGCGGCGTGAGCTTTGCGGCTCACTTTGAGACCATCACGCGAAGCTCCACGTCCGAAGTAACGTTCAAGGTAGTACTGTCCAATCATCAAAATCGATGTGATGACTAGATACCATGATGCCGCAACCAGCAAGAATGGGACAGGAAGAAATGAGGAAGATCCCTTTGCTGAAGTGATTGCCGTCAGTTCAAGTGTCAGCGGGACAGCGGTGACCAACGAGGTTGTCTTCAGCATCGAAATTGTCTCGTTTCCCGTCGGCGGGACAATCACGCGCATTGCCTGCGGCAGCACAATTCTGCGAAGGACCTGCTTCGAGGACATGCCGAGTGCTTTTGCGGCTTCTTCTTGGCCGGCATCAACGGAGTTGAGGCCAGACCGTACGATTTCAGCCAAATAGGCGCCTTCGTTCACGCCCAAGCCAATCAGAGCGTAGAAAAACATTGTGGCATTTAATCCCCCGAAGAGATTGCCTGGCGTGATGGTGAAAAATTCGATATGTGTGAACGGAATTCCGAAGGTCATGGTGGGCCACAGAGTTCCCATTAACCCCCAGAAAATCAGTTGGGTATAGATTGGGGTGCCACGGAAAAACCAAATATAGAAGGTTGCCACACTGCGCAGTACGGGATTTTCGCTCCGACGCATCACGGCCATCGAGACGGCGAGAATAACTCCAAGGATCATTGAGCCCGCTGTCAGCGCAAGCGTGAATCCGACGGCACGGAAAATGTCTGGTGCAAGCAAGTTTGCGGCAACGATGTCCCAGTGGAAATTCGGATTCACTACCACTTGGTAGACCACGCCAACGGCGATTAGCCCCACGACTACTGCCGAAATCCACCGGCCCCAGTGCCGCACTGGCACTGCTTCAATCAATTTTGTTTCCATCTCTCTACTCTATTTTTGTTGTGGCAACTGTATGAGTGACTGACAATTTGTGCGCTGAAATGCACGAAGTCGCTCACCGACGCCGAAGCGCCGGGAGCGACTGGGTGTCACTCAGTTTTCTGGGTTGACAGTTGCTGTGCTCTCAATACCTTCCGTAATTCCCCAGTTGTTGAAAATCTTCTTTACGTAGCCGTGATCCATCAGATACTGCATCGCTTTCTGGATAGCTTCGGTGAGCTTCGGATCATCCTTGGATACAGCAACACCCATTCCGGCCTTATCCATGAAGTCGCCAATGATTTCAGTCTTTCCGGATGTCAGCTTTCCAGCGTAATCGGCCACTGATCCGTCGGTGTACATCGCGTCAATTTGTCCACCCGCAAGGGCCAGAGTCACACGTGCTTGTTCATCTTGTTTCTGGATAGTGATTGGCTTCGATGCGCATTTGTCCTTATTCAGAGCTTCGAGGGCGTCATCTTGTGCAGTACCTGTTTGCACACCAATGACAGCTCCACATGGGTTGGACGGATCGAAGTTCTTTGGGTTTCCCTTAGCCACAGAGTAGCGCGAACCGTTTTGGAAATACTGAACCATATTCACAACCTTCTGACGTTCGGGGCTGATATTGAACGCCGAGAGGCCGACCTCATACTTCGTGCCAATCGCAGGAATAATTGCATCAAACTTCGAGGCTTGAGTTTCTGGTTCCAGGCCAAGTACCGTGGCAAGTGCCTTGGTGAGATCGATGTCGTAGCCCAGTTGCGTGGTGCCATCGGGTGCATAAAATTCACCTGGTGCGTATGTGAGTTCAGCTCCGTTGGTGAGCTTGCCGTCTGCCTTCACAGCATCCGGCACAAGCGCTGCGAGTTCATCAACCTTCTTGAGGTCTGAAAGATCAGTGGGTTGAGGAATTGTTGTTCCGCTGTTTGACGACGCCGGTGCGCTCGATGCGCCCTCAGTCACGTTTCCACCACACGCAGTCAGAGCGAGAGTGAGTGCGACTGCGGTGGTGCCGAAAATCTTTTTCATGAGGGGTCTCCGTTCTCGTAAATTCTTTCCTCGGAAGAATATACGCCTATAGGGATAGTTATACAAATTGTTGAGATGCACACCTCGTTTTACACGCCACTGACGTTAGCGACGCTCACCGCACCAATGTCGAGAGATACGGAATCTGAGGAAAAATTCAGGTTCCACTGACACAATAGGGAAGGAGTTGGAAAGAAAGCAGGTAACCGTGACGCAACTTCTCGCTCTTCTTGCTCACCCGGCAGGGCACTCACTCTCCCCACGGATGCACAACCTCGCAGCACAGTTGACCGGAACAGACGTCCATTACATGGCGTTCGACGTCACAGATCTTGCCGCAGCAACAACGGGTCTCGTCGCGATGGGAGCACGGGGATGGAATCTTTCGATGCCACACAAGCAGCACGGATTGACACTAGCTGATGTCACGTCGCGAGCCGCCAAAATTATCGGCGCAACAAATACGATCGTGAATCTCGGTGGCCAACTGACAGCACACAACACAGACGGAATCGGCGCAATCCGTGCACTTACCGCGAATCGGGTGACAGTTTGTGGCAACGACCTTGCTGTACTCGGCGCAGGAGGTACGGCACGCGCTATCGCAATCCAGGCAGCTCTCGACGGCGCTCGCCTGATTCACATCATCAACCGATCCGCTTGCGCCGCCCTTACACTCGCGCGAGACATTGAAGCCGCGGGAGCACGAGCAAACGTTCTTCCGTTGAGTTCAACATGGGAGACAGAGATTAGCGGCTGCGTTGCTCTTGTGAATGCAACGAGCGTTGGGATGACTCCGCAAACGGAAGAAACCCCCGTGAAGAATATCGACAAGCTCCCTGGCGATCTTTTCATCATGGACACCATTTACGCTCCATCCCAGACACGACTACTGCGAGATGCACGTGATCGAGGAATACGTGCCGAAAACGGACTCCGGATGCTGGTGGAACAGGGTGCTGAGGCGTTTTCCCTCTTTACGGGTGAAGAAATGCCTACCGACATCGTATTGGACAATTTGCGTCAGGCTCAGAATGACACCAGCGATCACCTGCCAGGAACACCGATGCGAACACGCAGTCCCCGACATGCACGACACAGAGAAGTCTGATTATTTGAGAAAGCTACCATTGCACACATGATCATGCATGATTCACCAGTCGAAACATCTCAACACGCGAGAACCATTGTCCCAGTCATGTTCACAACACTGACTGATATTGAGGACGAAATTGTCGCGGCGACAGGCGCCGATTGGATTGAATGGCGGATGGATGCGCTCAACGCCACTAGTATGGATGCTTATCTGGAAGCCGGGCGCGCTTTGCGTGACACCACTGCAGTTCCAATTTTGGCAACATTTCGAACTGCAGCGCAAGGTGGCCAAAAAGACATCGATCCGCTCGACTATGCCGATCTCATGCTCAGCGTCGCCTCCAATGGAATTGCCGACGCCGTCGACGTCGAGATGTTTTCCGAGAACGAATGGACACCGGACTGGCACGGCCCCGCCCCCGCCGTCGAGCAACTCTTGACAACCCTGAAGAGACTCAACTGCGAAATCATTGGATCATGGCACGACTTTTCTTCGACTCCACACACATCCGAAATTACTGAACGTTTGCTAGCCATAGCACAACACGGAGCTGATATTGCAAAAATTGCAGTGATGCCACAATCCGATGCTGACCTTGAGGCACTGAAAATCGGCGCACACAGTGCCCAACAACGTGGAGTTGACCGAATCATTGCCATCGGAATGGGGCCATTAGGAACCCATAGCCGAATCTACCCCGAGCACTACGCAAGCTGTGCCACCTTCGTTGCTGGGGCATCAGCGTCGGCACCAGGACAGATGACAATCGCACAACTCATCGATGCACGTCGCCACTGAGCCACGCGGGGTGGCCGGGAAAAACCGGCCACCCCCCGTTCACGCACTGGTGATCACTCGTTGATGCCGAGTTCCTTCCACAACTCCATAATTTCAGCGCCAGAACCCATGCGGAACTTGCCACCCTCATTTTCATAGGATTCGCCGTTCTTGCTGAGGTAATGCTTCACCATCGGGCAGATCGCCACCGCGGTCTTGCCTTCTTCGTTCGCAATCTCAAGCCCTTGTTTAATCAGGAGGGTTCCCAGGCCACGGCCTTCAAATTCTTCACGTACGCCAGTATGCGGGAAGAGACGCTCATCGCCGTTATCCCAAAACTCCAGTTCTCCTGCGGGCTGCCCGTCCACAAAAAGCAAAATATTGTGACCCTCGTCATCGAACTTCATCTCTACAGGGTGACCGTTCTTATCAGTCAAGTTGTCAAACATCGATGTTCCTTTCTTTGGCTGATGCAATCTCATCGCGTTCGTCGGTGGAACGTGAGTCAGACAATTTATATTCCACACTCTCGATGATCGCGGATTGAGATGGTTAGCTGAGCGCTCATCGCCGACGCCTTTTCGCGCGTCATTGCCCCCCTGCTCCCCCCCCCCGGAGGGGAGGTGGCCCAAAAGAACCGCAATTTTCCTACGTTGACGAAGACCGCAGCACTCTTATGCTCACTCCCCTGGCACCCCACAATTGTGCTCAACGTTCCCTCTGACAAGACACTGCTTCGACTTCTAGACAGTATCGTCACGTTGACTTAACGGTCCTTTTCGCGTTCCTTGCGTTCTTTGCGTTCTTCGAGCCGTTCCTCGATCTTTTCAAGCTTCCCGACGAGGGCGTCACGACGTTCTGCCCACACCTCTCGGCGCTCTTCACGCCTAGCCTCTTTAGCGGCTTCTTTCAGAGCACCTTTACGCATTCCATCTCCACGGATTCGCAGATAATCTTGGTGACGATCGAGATGATCGAGGACATCGTGGATAAGACCCTCAGCTGTGTAGCCCATGACATCATAATCTTGATCCTGCTCATCGGTATGAACTTCGAGGCGAGTGTAATAGTCATCTTCCGTAGCTACATGGAAACCGTAAATCGGCTTGGGAACAGCGACGGCGAGAATACGGTAAACAAAATCGTCAGACTCGGTATAGACCGTAAATTTCAAACGGTCATAGACGTGACGGTCTTCAGGCAAGTCGGTAATGGCATCCTCATCACCCCGTTCGACGACAGCGCCTCCGGGAATCTCTGCGGCAAGTTTCTCAAGAGCTGGTTGAGCGACATCATTCATGAACCTCACGGCCTGCCACGGAGTGATCTCGCCAAATCGCCATGCGACTCGTTCACGCCAGGTAAGAGTGGACGGGCCACCAGTAGGAACATTACGGGCAGAACGCTCACGCGACTTTTCGGAAATTGAATCCTCACGAAGCGCTCTCACCATCGAAATCATGACTCCCACCATGACAAAAGCAAACGGTAAGCCCATGACAATCGTGGCGCTTTGCAAGGCGGGGATTCCTCCCACAGCAAGCATACCGATCGTTAATGCCCCCGTCAGGATCGCCCACAAAAGCTTGACGGAGGTACGTCCATCTGTCTCCGCATCGGGAAGACGGGACGAAAGATTTGCCATCACTAAAGCACCGGAGTCGGCGGAGGTCACGTAGAAGAGGAAAGCAACGCAGGTTGCGAGAGCCACCACGATGAATGGTAACGGATAATCCTGCAAAAGCGTGTAGAAACCGAACTCGGGGCTGTTGACTGTCGCTTCACCCCAAGCATGTCCAGCTTCGGAATCACGAACTTTTTCGAGCGCTGCGTTACCGAAAATCGACACCCACATCACTACATAGACCAGTGGAAGAAGAAGACAGCCGAAGACAAATTCGCGAATCGTGCGTCCACGCGAGATGCGCGCTAAGAACATTCCGACAAAGCTTGCCCATGCGATCCACCAGGCCCAAAAGAACAAAGTCCAGGTAGCCATCCAAGCAGAGCCACCACTGAAGGCGAAAGTCTCAAGTGCCATCGAACCGAAGCCGGAGACCAAATCTCCGATATTCATCACCATCGCGTTTAGCAAAAACGGGGTATCCCCGGTAAAAAGAACCCATGCCGCGAGCGCGAGCGCACCGAAGACATTGAGTTGAGAGAGGACTCGGATGCCTTTTGCCACACCTGACCATGCGGAGATCGCAGCGAGAAAGATAGCGATCGCAGCAAGAACGATCTGCGGTACCAGGTGTACCTCGATACCGAAAAGAATCTGTAGGCCAACGTTGATCTGGACAACTCCGATACCCAAGGTGGTAGCAACACCGAAGATGGTACCCAAGATAGCTGCCGCGTCAACGAGGTCCCCCGCTAGCCCGTGTACACGGTTGCCTAGGAAGGGATAGAGTGCTGATCGAACTGCCAGTGGTTTTCCTCGTCGGTAGGCGAAGTAGCCCAGGGCGATCCCCATGAGAGCGTACATTGCCCATCCTGTAAGTCCATAGTGGAAGAGAGTCCACACCGTGGCTTCGCGCGCAGCTTCAACCGTTTCGGCATGACCATGTGGCGGGGCAAGGTATTGCGTGACTGGTTCGGCTACCGAGAAGAACATGAGATCGGTGCCAATTCCTGCAGCGAACAGCATGGCCGCCCATGTAGGTAAAGAGAATTGCGGCTTAGAGTTTTGCGGGCCAAGTTTCATCATGCCGTAGCGTGAAAACGCCAACCAGAACACAAACACCACAATGATGCCGGCCAACGCTACATAGAACCAACCAAACCATGTGGCAATCCAAGCTGTCGCAGCCCCCAAGGCCTGTCCTGCGCCATGAGGAGCAATAATTGTCCACGCCGTAATCGCCGCAATGACCAACGCCGAGGCCACCAGCACCGGTGTATTGAGCGGAGCTGGAGTGCGCCGAGGTTTGGTGCGGAAACCGATTTTATCTGCAACTGGCATTGGCTGCCGACTCCTTCTGTTTTTCGTATGCGGCTTCCAGCATAGCTGGTTTCAGCACTCTCACTCGGCAGTGCAACCATTGAGCATCAAAAGGAACCGGCTCTGGCGCCGCCGAGCCAGACGTATTCTACATAGCGGGGACGTCAGGCCGAGAATGCGCCATCTCGTCGGCGAGCAGGTCAGGAGTTGGATAGAGTTCACCGCGTGCAACCAACGCATATGAAGCAATGAGCGCCACAATGTAGGGAATGCCGGCATACCATGCCACAGGCATCAGCCAGAAGAGAGCAATGAAGATGGCAACTGACGCGGCAATCACGAGGATGTTGACTACGGGTGCGGCTCGCAACCGGTGTGCAGGTAGCCATGCACCCGCAGCTTTGCGCGCACTACGGAACTTCAGATGTGTCACCATCGTCAGTACCCATGTAATGAGGATTCCGACCGTCGCTACACCTGTGAGGTAGAGAAAAGCACGATCTGGCGATACGAGCGCAAGAACCGCTGCCATTCCCATTGTCAGTGCCGCACTGAGCACAGCGTAGCGTGGTGAACCATTGGCGCTTGTACGTGCAAGAACAGCGGGAGCTTCGCCGTCGATGGCAAGCGAATGCAACATTCGCGAGGATGAGTAAAGCAAACCGTTTGCGGCGGAAAGCGCTGCCACAATCAAGATAGCGTTCAAGATGTGCGCACCCGAGCTAATGCCAGTAAGGGCAAGCACTGTGACGAATGGCGACTCTTCCAGAGCGCCCGAACCTGCAGCGGTTTCATTCCAGGGTTGCAGTGTCAGAACAACGCCGATTGCCAAGAGGTAGAAGATAATAAGTCGGTAGATCATATTGCCAGCTGCATGTGGGATATCGTGGCGCGGGTCGGCCGATTCTGCTGCAGTGACCGAAACGTTCTCCACTCCCCCGAATGAGAAAACAGCAATGCAGGTCGCTGCGAGGATACCCGTCATGCCAGAGGGTGCGAAGCCTCCGTGGGCAGTGAGGTGGTGCAATCCAATTGCCTGATGCCCAGGAACCATTCCAAGGATTAACGCCAAGGCGAGGAGAATGAAGGCAACGATCGCAACCACTTTGATCATCGAGAACCAGTATTCAGAACTCCCGTATAAGTTCACCGATGCGATATTCAAAATGACGATGAAGAGTGCGCAGCCAAGTGTCCCTGCCCAAAGTGGAACTGAGGGAAACCACCAGCGAATGTATGTGGCAGTAGCCGTGACCTCTGCTCCCATGGCCACAGCAAAAGTGACTGTGAAGTTCCAGCGCGCTACATAGCCTGCCAAACGTCCGACGTAGGAGGATGATACCGTGCCATAGCCCCCAGCTACGGGGTGAACAGTCACCATTTCAGCCAGAGCCCACACCACTGCGAGCGCAAGTAATCCAGCAAACATATAAGAGAGGATGGTGGAAGGGCCTGCAAATGCGATCACGGAACCTGAGCCGAGAAATAGGCCAGTGCCGAGCGCTCCCGATAGACCAATCATGGACACTTGGGCAGACGTCAGTCCACGCTTGAGTGACGTTGCAGGCATCATTTCCTCTTTTCTTTCTTCGGCCATACCTCGCATCTTTCTTCGGCCATACCTCGCGCTGGTGTGGGTATTAGGTACGTGCAACGCGCGGGCGCTGCGTATGGCTATGCTAGAAGCACAGCGACAAGCTTTCGCTCCTGTATCATTATATGGACGACGATGTTTCACCCTGTACCGAGGTGTGCTTCATTGCAGGTGAATGACTGCGGTTCGATCTGTAATCGGGCACCGGACTAACGGCCACATTTCCTGGGAATTTTCGTAAATCTCCCGGTAGGACGAAAAAGATCGTACATTGGACATGATGAACGAACCGCTGACTGCCCACGATATTCATGCTTTGGACGCCGCAAAGCTCTATTACTCTGGTCTGACACAAGCTGAGGTAGCAACTAAGCTCCACGTTGCACGGCCGACAGTGTCAAAACTTCTCGCCCATGCCAAACGCCGTGGGTTCGTTAAGATCGTCGTGATGGATCCTCGCGATCACGACGAATCGCTCATCCAAACACTCGTGACTCGTTACCAGCTCCTCGATGTTGTTCTCGTGTCGCCAGCAGATCCTTCTCCGTCAGCGCTGAGAGCAGCACTCGGTGCAACCGGCGCTAAGCTACTCACCCGTCTTGTTCGCGACGGCGATGTCATCGGCGTCGTTCCCTCACGTACCCTGAGCGCCGTTGCTGATTATCTAGCGCCGACGGCTCGAAAGAATGTCAAAATCGTGCAGATGTCCAATGGATTGTCCGATCCAGATCATATGGCCGGATTGACAACGTTAGAGCGGATTGCTGGCGCATTTGATGCCGAATACATGCGATTTGGCGCTCCCACTTTTATGGATTCGGTGGGCGGACTCAATCAGTTAATGTCTGATCCTCGTGTGCGTCGGGTGATCCATGCAGCAACGCAGGCTCGTATCGTCGTCTACACTACCGGCGATCTGTCGACGAATCGCTCGTTGCTTGAACGCACCAAAATGTCCGACGTTGAACGAGGCGCAATCTTCGACCGCTCCGTGGGTGATATCTGTACACGCTTTGTTGATTCGCGAGGACGTATCTGTTCCCCGGATTTCAACAATCGTACCTTGGGAATCTCTTTGCCCGATCTTCGGGCAAAGGAACAAAAGATCCTTGTTGCTGGCGGACAGTCAAAGGCTGATGTCATTCGAGCAGCTTTAGAAAACGGTTATGTGAACCGTTTGGTGATCGATTCGGCAACCGCTACGTTAGTGGCTCAGTTACCGTGATGAACATTGTGTGGCACAAATGTGCCAGGTGAGCACCTTAGCGCCAACTTCGCGACGTTTTCCTTTTTCTCACAAACATATAGCTCTCAATTGCTAATAACACGCTCTTTTATCTGAGACACCCCCAAATTTCACTACTCTTCCGCTGCAGTTGTGTCCCCGGTAACTTGGGTGTCACACCACGAACGACGGAGTTTCATGGTGCATTAGCTCGTCATCACGCGAAGACGCGTCGAACGAGTCCGCTTCACTGAAAGAATGAGGTGTACCAACGTGAGTGCTCACATTGAACCTGGCGTCAAAAATACGTCGTGGGGATTAATCGCAGACCCCGCCCGTCAGCTTCCCGACGGCTACCTTGACCGCACGCCAATTTTCCAATACATTCTGCTCTCGATCTGCTTCCCTATGTGGGGCGCGGCAGCCTCGATGAATGACATTTTGATCACCCAGTTCAAATCGGTTTTTGACCTGTCAGATTTCGCTTCGGCATTCGTCCAGTCGGCGTTCTACGGTGGATACTTCGTGTTGGCGATCCCTGCGTCACGCGTCATCCGCAAGTGGAGCTACAAGAGCGGCATCCTGATCGGCTTGTGTTTCTACATCATCGGTTGCACACTCTTCTTCCCCGCTTCGCGAGTAGCAACGTATTCCGTGTTCTTGGTAGCACTCTTCGCTATCGCAACCGGTCTGTCTTTCCTTGAGACGTCGTGTAACACCTACTCCACAATGGCCGGCCCACGTCGACTTGCAACCTTACGTCTGAATATTTCTCAGACCTTCTACCCTCTTGGGTCGATTTTCGGTGTGCTGCTTGGAAAGTGGCTCGTCTTCACCGACGGCGAAGCGCTCCACAAGCAGATCCAGGGTTTGAGTGGCGACGAGCGCACGGCATTCGTTTCCGAAGCGCTCGGGCGAACACTTGGACCGTACCGATTCATCATTATCGTTCTTGCGATTTTGCTGATCCTCGTCGCTATTACCCAATTCCCACATTGCAAGCCTGTGCGCGGCACTCAAGAGCTCAAGGCAAGCATCGGAGAAACCCTGTCCTACCTCGCTCACAACTCGCGTTTCCGTGAAGGAATTTTCACTCAGTTCCTTTACGTCGGAATGCAGACTGCGGTGTGGTCATTCACAATTCGGCTCGCTCTTAACCTCGATTCGTCTCTCAATGAGCGCACGGCATCCAACTTCATGATCTGGGCATTCGTCGCCTTCTTCCTTGGTAAGGTGTTTGCCAATATCCTCATGACACGATTCAACGAAGATCTTGTCCTCATCGGATACTCAATCGCCGGCGTCGCTGCCCTCGCTGCAGTGATCACGATCCCGTCGATTGTCGCCGTCTGGTTTGCAATTCTCACCTCGGGGCTTTTTGGCCCGTGCTGGGCAACGATCTACGCTCGAACCCTCGACGCGATTGAAGATAAACGCCACACCGAAACCGGTGGCGCGGTGATCGTAATGTCCATTATCGGTGGAGCAGTGGTTCCCGTGATCCAAGGCCTCGTTTCAGACAAGACCGGATCCATGCAGTTCGCTTTCATTGTTTCTCTTATCTGCTTCGCGGCCGTTCTGGTGTACTTCTTACGCCAGTACAAAGTCAGCCGCGCTGCTTCCAACTTAACGAAGTAAGGAGAAGAAAATGCTGACTATTCATCTTGACAAAGCACAATTTCATACACACGAAACTCTTTGTGTTGAAACCGGCGAAATCCGTATCAGCACAAAGAAGTATCGAAAAGGCATCGAATCGTTGACAATCGCAAATTCTCGCGGACACGTCGAAGTCCTGCCGTTCATGGGGCAGATCATCTGGGATGCAGAGTTTGACGGGCGTTCATTGCGCATGAAAAACATGTTCACCGAACCAGAGCCAGCACACGAAATCGTGGAAACCTACGGTTGTTTCGCTTTCCACTCAGGTCTTCTTGCCGCCGGCGTTCCTTCCCCTGAGGACACGCATATGCTTCACGGCGAGTTTGCAACCGCCCCCATGGATCACGCATGGTTAGAGATCGACGGCGATCAAGTGCGCGTCGTCTCCGAGTATGAGTACACCATGGGCTTTGGACATCACTACCGTGCGCGTCCTTCCCTCACTATCGAAGCTGGATCCCCACAATTCCACATTGGTATGGAAGTCACCAATCTTTCCGAATATGCTCCCATGCCGTTACAGTACATGTGCCACATGAATTATGCATTCGTCCCCGACGGGGTCATGAGTGAATCACTTCCTGACGGAGCCTTCCAGCTACGACGGACAATTCCGGCTCACGTGACACCAACCGAGCGCTGGACTAAAATCAACGAGGCGATCCTGGCCGGAGAAATTGATTCACATGACCTGTCAGCCGCAACCGAGTTCGACCCAGAAATTGTGTATCTTGCTGACGATCTCGCACAGTACGGTCCGGTTGCCACGTTCGAACTCACTAACCCTGATGGTGTGACCTTCATGACGCGCTTCTCGACCAACGAATTCTCTACAGCTACCCGTTGGGTTCTCTACAATCCAGATCAGCAAGTCGCAGCGTTTGTTCTACCAGGGACTTCACGTCCGGAAGGATTCCTTGCAGCACAAAAAGCAGGAACACTGATCATGCTTGAGGCCGGTGCAACGCGTAGGTTTGATGTGACAACAGGAATCAAGGAGGACTGAGATGGATATCGCTGTTATCGGATCAAATATGGTGGATCTCATTTCCTATATCCACCGTATGCCTAAAGAAGGCGAGACAATCGAAGCGCCAGATTTCAAGCTCGGTTGCGGAGGAAAAGGTGCCAACCAAGCCGTTGCTGCCGCACGCGTCGGCTCCGAAGTTCTCATGGTGACCCGCGTCGGCAATGACATGTTTGCTGACAACACGATTGCAAATTTCGAGGCGAATGGTATCGATACACGATACGTCTTGCGTACCGAGGCAACCTCAGGTGTAGCACCAATCTTCGTCGACCCTGAATCACATAATTCGATCATCATTGTCAAGGGTGCCAATGCACAGCTCTCCCCTGCCGATATTGATGCCGCTGGAGACGATATCGCGGCGTGCAAGCTCATCGTCCTTCAGCTCGAAGTTCCCCTGGAAACGGTGTACTACGCGATCGAGTTCGGAAAACAACACAATATCCCTGTGTTACTTAACCCTGCGCCTGCCGCACCTGATCTTGTTCTTGAGAAAGTCAAGGATGCCACTTATTTCATGCCTAATGAATCAGAGTTGTCACTCCTGACAGGAATGCCAGTGGAGACTCTTGATGATATTCGAAATGCGGCCTCCGCTTTGCTGGACGCCGGGATGAAGAACGTCATCGTCACGCTTGGCTCTCGCGGTGCCATATGGATCAGCGAGTCGGGCGAAGTCATGATCGAAGGTGAAACGGTTGATGCACGCGATACGACAGGTGCAGGAGATGCCTTCATCGGTTGCTTCTCCCACCATTTAGTTGCCACTGCAGATGTGGAGGCGTCGATGAGAATGGCAAACAAGTATGCCGCTAATTCCGTCACTAAACTGGGTACACAAACCTCATATGCGACCGCAGAGGAATTTGACGCCGTGAAGTAAAGAAACGGTTTCATAGTATGGGGTGTGGTTGTTGACTACACCCCATACATCTATTTCGAAAGATGATACATAATGATGGCCAGAAGTATGCACCTATGTCTATAAGCATTTGATAGACATCTGACAAATTCGCTGACATAATGTGGAACACTGAAACACTCAGTTGTCGGCACTGACGCCGACAAGCTCACGGCAATGGTGCCGTATTCAAAAGGAGACATTCACCCACATGAAAAGTCGAACATTCTCGAAGTTCACCTATGCAGCACTCGCAACAAGCGCATTGGTCATTGGCAATTTTGTCGCTTTACCCGCCACTCATGCGGTTGCAGATGACCATCACACCTCACATTCTGATTCGTCGGCACACACACGAGCGCTCAAGAAACAGAACGAAAAGCCGCAACGAGCAACGCAGCCGTCAGCCAAATTTGATCTCGGCGCAACAATAACGAGCAACGATCAGAAGATCACCCTTAAAGAACGCGATCAAGCCAACAAGGCATGGTACCGAATTCCTGCATTGACAGCCACGCCCGGAGGAGACTTACTCGCGGCATTCGATGAACGGCCCCTCAGCGTCGGTGATACTGGGAAAAAGTATTCACCGACAGGATTCAACGGAGAAAACTGGCTGAAACTCCTCGGCACACGCAAATGGAAGAATGGCGAAGATTCGCCAAATCCGAACTACATCATGCAATACCGCTCGAAGAATAACGGCAAAACATGGGAGCCTGATGGCTACATTTGTGAAGGTGTTGCATCTGGAGATCGTGAGAAGATTTCTGGCTGTTCCGATCCTTCCTATGTAGTGGATTGGGAAACCGGCACCATTTTTAATTTCCATGTGCGGTCATATCGTGCCGGTCTCCAGGAGTCGCAGAAAGGAAATGATCACGATAATCGCGATATCGTGCAGGTAGAAGTGTCAAAGTCCAGTGACGACGGCAAAACATGGACAAGCGAGATCATGACACGTTCAGTAACTGCGGATCAACAAGCCGATTGGCGATTTGCCTCTTCCGGACAAGGAATCCAACTCACTCATCCCAAACATTCAGGTTGGCTGATCCAACAGTTTACGCGTCAAGACAATACTGCACAGCGCGCATTCTCGCTTATTTCGAAAGACCACGGAAAGACGTGGCAAGCAGGCCAGCCTATCGGTACGGAAATGGATGAAAACAAGGTGGTGGAGCTTTCAAATGGTGATCTCCTGCTGACCTCACGAAACGTCAAAGGGCCGGGCAATTATGACGGAGTATCCGATAATCCACAAGCGCATCGTTGGCAAGCTCTTTCTAGCGATGGAGGATTTACATGGAATAAAGTCACCCAAATGCCCGATGTGAAAGAGGGGAAGACCAACGGGCAGATTATTCGCGCATTCCCTCTGGCTACACCAGAGAACCCCGCTGCAAAAGTACTGCTCTACGCCGGGTCAGCAGCAATTACCGAACGCAATACAAAAAATGAAAACAACGACCGCTCAAAAGGCACGATCTACCTTTCCTGTGATGACGGCACGTCCTGGACTCAGAAGAAGGTCTTTAATGAAGGCACAACCGGTTACATCACGATTGCTATCCAGCACGATGGCCGCATTGGTATGCTGACCGAAGACGGAAGCAAGGATGGGTACAAGGACTACGGAATCTACTACCGCAACTTTGATATCGACTACGTCGGTCAGTGCCCAGGGGTCAAAGAGTATCTCAACGAGCACACTCCAAAAGTCTCGCCCACGCCCACGCAAGATACCGAAGATTCACAGTCACCTGCACCAAAGGACACAGATCCCACAGGGACACCTGACAAGGAAACTCATCCACAGTCTGGTGGCAAGGTGACCCAAACACCAACGCACCCATCCTCCACTAAATCCGCGCAGAATACCGCCCTGCCAACCACGGGAGCTACTCTGACACTTCCGCTCGGCCTCTCAGTGTTGCTGGTTCTCGGCGGAGCTATGCTTGCTCATCGACGCTCATCAACTCACAACTAAACATTATTCCCCTCAAGGGTGGGTGTGCGTGGGCTCAGTTCCATGCACACCCACCCCATACACACATGGTTATTCGCCGTTCACGGCACTCACCCAAATTTTTACTTGTTCTTCATCCACTGGCATATGCCAAGATTCACGTACTGCTGACCCCACGTGGAACATCCGCACGCCTGCTTGACGAAGAGGCGCAATGTGATCAAGTTTTAAACCTCCTCCGGCCATGATCATGTCGGCGACACCATTGAGCCGAGCAGCTTGAAGAAGATTTTCCATCCCCACTCCTACACCTTGCTCAGAACCTGACGTCAACACAGTCGTCACGCGCGCATCTTCAGCCACATCCTCAAAGTCCATCACTCGTCCCCATGCACGCATATAGTCACTCGCTGAATCGATAGCACGGTGAATAGTTATCTCCTGAGCTCCCGCACGGTGAGCAATTTCGCTGATCAACACCGTATCGAGTTCTCCCCCGGCCAGGTATCCCAGCACAAGAGCCTCTACCCCAGCGTCGATCAGAGCAGCTCCACGGTCTGCAAGCGCATCGACGTCGCCTGCGGAAAAACCACCCTGATCACGTAGCATCGCACGGATTGGCAAATCACAGTGCGCCCGGAATTGCCGCACCTGTTCAGCAGTTGCGGACAAACCACCGTCAGCCATCGTTCCCACGAGTTCAACTCGCGCCGCTCCACCCGCTTGGGCGGCTACACCATCACGCGCATCAAGCGCAATCACTTCTAGCATCTTTGCTCCTTTGTCAATGCTGCACAACCAGCTGTCCCATTCTACTGTTCGCACCACCCCATGCTTCTCACTCTCGCATATCTGCAAAGACGCGTATCGTTGGAGTATCAGCCCTTGTGTCAAAGGAGAGCACATGCGCATCGCAATTTGCGGAATTCATATTGAATCGTCCACTTTCACGCCTTATGTCTCCACAGAAGCAGACTTCCGAGTTCGACGAGGTGATGAGCTCCTCGAGCGCTACCCTTTTATCACCTACGATCCAGTTCCGATGGCACAATGCGTCCCTGAACACCTTGGCGGGGTCGATCGCGACGCCGAAGGGGTGCGCGAGTGGGAAGACGGCGTCGAGTGGGTGCCTATCTTGCACGCAGCAGCGTTACCGGGCGGCCCCGTCGAGCGGGAGATATACGAATCCTGGAAGAGTGAAATCTGCGCTGGATTAAGGAAAGAAAACACAGACGAACAAGGCGGACATGGAAAACTCGATGGCATTTTCTTCGATATCCACGGGGCAATGTCCGTCATCGGACTCAACGACGCCGAAGGCGATCTGATCACAGCGATTCGCGAGGTTATCGGTCCGACCCCGCTGGTGGGAGCGTGCATGGATCTACACGGAAACGTTTCCGAAACACTATTCCACCATACTGACATTCTCACGTGCTATCGTATGGCTCCTCACGAAGATGCGTGGGTGACCCGCGAACGTGCCGCACGTACTCTCGTTGAGCGGCTTCGCTCGGGGCGTGGCAAGCCTGCGAAAGCCCTCGTCCACGTACCAATTTTGCTTCCTGGCGAAAAAACCTCAACTCGAATGCAACCCGCCTCCCGACTATACGACGAAGTTGCCGAGGCCGCCACGCTCCCTGGCATCATCGACGCAGCCTTTTGGATCGGTTTCGCCTGGGCAGATCAACCTCGCTGCAGCGCCGCAATCGGCGTCTATGGCGAGAATGCTGACCAAAGTTACGCCGACGTCGGCGAGATTGCGCTCGCAATTGCTCAGGATGTGTGGGACGCGCGCGAAGAGTTTGAATTTGTCGCACCTACTGCGTCAATCGAGTCCGCGCTGGAAACAGCCTGTTCACCGCATGTCCCTCGACCGTTTTTCATCTCAGATTCAGGAGATAATCCAGGCGCCGGAGGCGCTGACGATGTCACAGTGACATTGGCTGCCGCGCTCGCGCGTCCTGAAATTTCTTCGGGACACACCAGCGCAATTCTTGCTTCAATCGTCGATCCGGCAGCAGTCCAGGCAGCTCAAGCGAGCGGCGTCGGCGGGAGGATTCACGTGGAACTTGGTGGGAAAATTGACCGCCTCGCTCCCCCAGTGGCTCTCGATGCCGCCGTTTGTGCGCTTGTGGAGGATCCCATCGGAGGCGTTACTGCGGTCTTGCGCGTGGGCGGACTTGATGTCATCGTCTCTTCCGAGCGCAATCAATACGGACAGCATGAGCAGTTTGCGCGACTCGGCTTAGATGTCTCCGCCGTTGACATTGTCATTGTGAAGATGGGCTACCTTGAACCTGATCTCCATAAAGCAGCAGGCGACTGGATTCTCGCACTCACTCCCGGCGGCGTGGATCAAGACATTGTGCGACTGGGGCACCATCATATTCGCAGACCAATGTTCCCTTTTGACAGGGAAAATACCGCCGAACTCCAGGTCATTCGCGGCTGAGTGGCTTTCAGCACTAAACCGGTTTTGCTATGCTTGAAATGGCGATCCAAGCCCTCTCTACATGCAAGGAAGCATTATGAAACTCAATGACACTCTGTTGTCCCAGATGGACAGCGAATTTGACGCTCTCGTGGAATTCGCAAAAAAGAGCCGCACCGAATACGGCTTCACTACCATGGATGCGAACGGCGACGCCGATAAAGCAGCCGGTTTACAACTATGGATTAACTGCCGCATGACTCACGTTTTCTGTCTGGCAACTTTGCGTGGTAACGAAACAGCACGCGATTATGCCGCACATGGCATTTCCTCACTCCTGACACATTTCCAGGATCACGAAAATGGTGGGTTCTTCAACGCAATTTCGCTTTCTACTGCCCAGCCACTTGGCAACGACGGCGCACGTAAACTCTCCTATGCCCACGCTTTCGTTCTACTCGCCGCTTCCTCCGGCCTACAAGTTGGCCTCGAAGGGGCACAAGAACTCTACGATCGTGCAAGAGACATTCATGAAAAGTATCTGTGGGAGCCACAGTTCGGACTGGTTCGCGAATCCTGGGATCGCGAATTTACTTCCACCGAGGACTACCGTGGCGCGAATGCGAACATGCATACCCTGGAGGCCTCACTCGCGGCCTGGGACGCAACTGCTGATCCCCGTTGGCTTGAAAAAGCTGGCTCAATCTTGACGTTCGTCTTAGGCGAAGCAGAGAAAATCGGTTGGCGCATCCCCGAGCATTTTGATTCACAGTGGAATCTCATCAAGGACTTCAATGAAAATCGTCCTGCAGACCCATTCCGCCCATTTGGCCTAACACCGGGACACGGAATCGAATGGTCACGTCTTGCACTCCATTTCTGGGCAGCGGTTCAGCACGCTCAGTTCGAACTCGCGCCGGAGCTACACGACTTCGTCGATTCCCTTCCGAACCTCGCGTATTGCTTGTTTACTCAGGCGTTAGTGGACGGGTGGGATACCGATGGCAAGCCTGGCATCGTCTACACAACGGACTTCGAAGGCAAGGCAGTTGTCCACGAACGGATGCACTGGACGATCTGCGAAGGGATTGGAGCAGCCGCAGCCTTTGCCACTTACGCTGAAGAATCCGGCGATCAGGAACAGCTCGACGCTATGCGCCAGAAGTTCCACACCTTTATCGATTTCGCTCGCGAATATCTCATCGAAGAACCTGGCAAGTGGATCCACGAACTCGATCGCAACAATCGGCCATCGGGAGTCACCTGGCCAGGAAAGCCAGACGTGTACCATGCAGCACAGTGTATGCTGATGCCTCAACTTCCTCTGACACCGACCTTCGCGGGAGCTCTGGCGACACACAACTAACGTTCACAAAGCACTTGTTCCGGTGTAGATCGAATTCACACCCCTACCATGAAGGAACCCTCGTTACGCTAGGTTTGTGTGACGAGGGTTCCTTCACTCATGCACACACCAAATCTTCAGCACGATGAGTAGCAAAAACCGATCATCGTGCTGGTCAACGATATCGCCAGATTCAATTATCCCCGCAGCTTCGTCGATTGCATCGAGTAGGGGGGCGATGAAGCGTTCGGCAGGTTCGTACTCACCCGGTTAGCTGACAAGAACATTCATGTAGAACACGCTCAGCATTCTTAACTCCGGATGAGTCTAGGAGAAATTCGTGGAATTGAACCAGAAATTTCCGACGATATCCGTTTATACGTTTCAGGCATCCTCTAAAGAAGATGGAATTAAGAGAAGAAGACGGGGGCGCAGATTTATACGTAAATCTGCGCCCCCGGATGAAAGGCGTTAAGAGTTTCCTCTACAGCGCGCTTTCAACACTGAACCATGTCACTGATTCAGGCCTTGTTGCGACGGCGGACTGCAACTACTGTTGTGGAGCCGCCGACAGCTAGCACCAACGCCACTCCCAGTGCGGTCAGTGCTGAAGAACCCGTCATCGGCAAAGAACCCTTATGAGACTTGTTCGCCTCAGGGGTTTGCGGAGCTGGCTTACTCGGCTTACCTGGCTTTGGATCAACCGGCTTACCCGGCTTACCCGGCTTCGGATCAACCGGCTTACCCGGCTTACCCGGCTTCGGATCAACCGGCTTACCCGGCTTACCCGGCTTCTCGGTAACGGTAGGCGTGTATGTCGCACTCACAGTATTCCCACCCGGGGTCGTGAGCTCAACAGTCACAGGAGTCGCTGTCCCAGCAA
>NZ_JBQJCE010000018.1:0-25087 GCF_053585065.1 Arcanobacterium sp. (ex Cirak et al. 2026) | reverse complement strand
GTTTTTCATTCCCCGCTTAACCATTATTGTGGGGGGGGGTCCGTGGGGCCCCCCCCCAACAACTTTCTGCTCGTTTTGAACGGCGTTTTGAACGGTTCAGCGGCATCAGCGCTGGTGAACACCAACGATGTCGACAACGAATACGAGAACGTCGTCGCCGTTGATACCTGCGCGTGGGTTGCCCATCGGGCCGTAACCCTTCTCTGGCGGAACCGACATGACGAGGCGGGTGCCGACCTGCTTGCCAACGAGAGCCTGGTCCCAGCCTTGGATGACCATGCCGACGCCGATCGGGAAGGAGGTTGTTGAGCCTCGATAGTAAGAGGAATCGAACACTGGGCCGTCCCAGATCTGGCCGTGGTAGTTCACCTCGATCTCTGACCCCTTGGTGACGACGGGGCCGGTGCCCTCTTCGAGCACTTCAACTGCCAGCCCCTTGGGGGCTGTGCCTTCGGGCCAGGTGAACTCTGGTGCGTCACCGAACTTGCCTGATACCTCTGGAAGCTTCGACATATCTGTCCTTTCGTTGTGTGAACACTTGCCCCAAGTCTAACTGGTGGGTGCGCTCGCTGAAGTGTCGCAGCACGTATTTTGGTGAGCGATTTAGGCGTCCTGGCAACTATTGGGGTAAGGCCAGAGGTCATCCGAGGTGGAAATATTTTCTCAATACTCCAGAATTTTGACCGCAAAAAAGAAAGACGCCACTTCTTAATCAAGAGCAATAATCATGATTGCTGGTTTGACAAGTGTGGCGCTTGCGAATCCGGGGTGTGAGGTGAAAAGTTAATTGTCACCTCACACCCCGGCGCGTTTATACTCAGATTCCCGCCAACGGACCCGAGCCTGGAAGTGGGCACGGCAAGCCCGACTCCGAGTGGCAGCGGTAGCCGTTGGGGATCTTGTGAAGGTACTGCTGATGATCGTCCTCAGCGAGGTAGAACGGGCCGGCCTTCGCTGCGTCTTTAAACTCAGTGACGATTTCGCCCTTCCCGGCTTCGCGCAGAACCTTTTCGTAAGCGTCGCGCATCGCGACGGCGGTGTGCCCCTGTTCGTGAGTGGTGTAGAAAACTGCACTACGATACTGGGTGCCGATATCTCCTGCCTGCTTGTTGAGTGAGGTTGGATCGTGCATCTCGTAGAACGTTTTCAAGATCGCACCGACGTCGGTTTTTGTTTTATCGAAAACGACGCGCACAGTTTCTGTGTGCCCGGTTTCGCCGGTGCAGACCTCACGGTACGTCGGGTGAGGCGTGTAGCCGCCCATGAAACCTACCGCCGTCGAAACGACGCCCGGCATTTGCCAGTAAATTTCCTCAACGCCCCAGTAGCATCCGCCAGCAAGGTAAATAACTTCCTGGTTTTCGCCGGGCTCGGCGAGCAGATCCGTTCCCAGAATTGCATGTTTGTGCGGATGTGGGTTGATCGGGTTCTCGCGCCCGGGGAGCGCATCTTCGGGTTTGACCATCTCTGGTCGACGGAAAAGAAACATTTAGCCCTCAAAAGCCTCGATCTTGATGATTTCTACGCTGAATTCCTTGCCGTTCGGCGCGGTATAGGTGGTAGTATCCCCTGCTTTCAATCCCAGAATTGCGGCACCGAGCGGCGCTGATTCGGGGTAGACGTCGATCTCGACGTGTCCGGCTGCTTCACGCGAACCGAGGAGGAAATGCTTATCTTTGCCGTTGACCTTTGCTGTGATCACGGTTCCAGGTGCCACTGTTTCAGCGCTGACTGGCTCATCGGATACCTCAGCGTGTTCAAGCAGGTATGTCAGTTCTTGAATACGGCCCTCAAGCTTGGACTGCTCTTCACGAGCGGCATGGTAACCGCCGTTCTCTGACAGATCACCCTCTGCGCGCGCTGCTTCAATACGCGAAACGATTTCTGCGCGACCCTCGGTCTTCATCGACTCAAGCTCAGCTGTGAGGCGATCGAAGCTCGCCTGAGACATCCAGGTAGTTTCTGCCTTTTCTGCCATCTTGTACTCCTTCATGACCTTGTGGTCATTACAAATAGAAGCATGTCCACACATGTGGACATGCACTTGCCGTCCCCGAATTCTAACACCGTCATTGGTGGGCGGGCAGAGAGAATCGGCTTGAGGCGTAGTCTTGGCTGATCCTTGTCGCGATTGCGCGTGCTGATCATGCCCGGAGGCGTTGCTCTTTGCTTGTGCGAACACTAAAGTAATTGAAAGCCAAAACTACTAAAAATTCAACTATCGTGATGAGGGGAATCGATGACTGAGCAACGCCGGCTCATGGCCGTCCACGCACATCCAGACGACGAAGCCTCAAAAGGTGCAGGAACGCTCGCAAAATATTCCACAATTGGACGTGTGCGCGTGGTCACGGCAACCGGTGGTGAGCGGGGGAGTATCCTCAACCCCTCCCTCGTCGGAAATCCGGATATTGCAGCAGATCTCGCTACGTATCGTCGCCGCGAGATGGCGGACTCGGCGCGCGCCCTGGGAGTGGAACACGCATGGCTTGGCTTTGTCGACTCCGGCCTTCCCGAGGGTGATCCGTTGCCCGAGCTTCCTCATGGTTCTTTTGCGGCGATTGGTCTTGAAGAGCCGACGCGCGCACTCGTCGCTCAGATTCGCGAATTTCGCCCCCAAGTGCTCGTGACTTACGACGAGCGCGGTGGCTATCCGCACCCAGATCACATTCGAACTCACGTTGTCTCGATGGCTGCTGTCGCTGCGGCTGCAGATCCTTACTATGCTCCTGAATGCGGGCCGGCATGGGCAGTGACGAAAGTATATTACGACGCCGGTTTTTCAGTTCAACGAATGCGCACACTCGACGCTGCGATGGTCGACGCGGGACTCCCCGCTGTGTTTACGGAATGGGTGAGTTACGCGGAAGGTCACGTATCAGTAGAGGGAGAGACATCGATCGACGTCGCTGAGTTTTTCCCGGTACGTGACCGTGCTCTTGCTGCACATGCGACACAAATCGATCCTGAGGGAATTTTCTTCGCTGTTCCACGAGATCTCGAAGCACGCGTGTGGCCGTGGGAACAGTTCCACCTGGCGATGAGTAGAGTCGGGTGGACAGACGGAGAAACTGATCTGTTTGACCGTATCCCTGGACTTGAGAACTGAGGCAATATCTCACGCACCTGCGTCGGCGGAGAACGCTGGCGCTAGGACAAGATTGCCAGCCATGTTGCCACACAATGACAGGAGTAGCCGATGGCAGTGCCCGTATGGAAAAACTCATGGAATCCGAAGTGTACGGGCCAAGGATTTGGCCAGCGCGTGGCGTAAAAGAGTGCCCCGATGGTGTAGGCGATCCCGCCAGCTGCGATGAGCCACACAATTGCGGGTCCGCCGCTGGCATAGAAGTACGGAATGAACCACACTGCCACCCAACCCAAGAGAACGTAGTTAAGAGTGGAGAGCCAACGTGGGCAGGATGGCCAGAAAATTGCCATGCTCATTCCGATGGCTGCTCCACCCCAAACCAGACCGAGCACGAGTGACGCGAGGGATGGGCTGAGGAGCGAAACCGACAGGGGCGTGTAGGTGCCGGCAATGAGGATGAAAATATTGGAGTGGTCGATCTTCTGGAGGATCCCCTTCACTTTGGGCGCCCATGGCCCGAGGTGATAGACGGCAGAATTTCCGAAGAGAATCAACCCTGCGATCATAAAAACGATTGCTGCGAGAAGTCTCCCGACTGTCGGGGCGAAAATCACGAGAAGGATACCGTTGGCGAGAGCTAGGGGAGCGGTGATGGCATGGATCCAACCGCGGGCTTTCGGCTTCGGCCCGCTGGCAAGGAAAGCCTTTCGCTCGGCCCTGTTCATGTGAGCTAAGGTCTTGACCGATGACGTCGAAGCTGATGTATGCCCGGGTGAGACTCGCGTATCGATTCCAACAGTGCCAGCGGAACCGGGGCGAGCAACGTCGTTGGCGGGGTATAGGCTTGTCATGGCAGATCTGGCGCGGTCATTCTCGCTTGTTTTGGGTGTCGTATGGACTTTCGTCATTTTTTCCTCCGTATCCGCCTCAAGGCTAGAGGCAAGCGTGCGCTGGTGCAATGCTCGGGTGAGGTTTTCCATCTGTGGATGAATGCTGCTCCGAGCTTTTCCTGCGAATGCCTCTTTGCTGTGTGTCCCTCGTGGATCGGGCAAGGACGGGTAGTATGAGAGCGGAGAGAGGAGCCCAGCCATGTGGATACCCGAGTTTTTGTACTCGCTGTATGAGCGTTCGCTTGAACGCGAAATTCGTTCGGCTGCGGTTCCAGAACATGTCGGGATCATTTTGGATGGTAACCGGCGTTGGGCAAAGGCTCTGGGAACCTCGGCGGCTAATGGCCATCGCAAGGGTGCTGACCACGTAAGCGAAGTCCTGGGGTGGTGTGAATCGGCGGGTATCAAAATCGTGACTCTGTGGATGCTGTCCACGGAGAATCTTTCACGCGCCGCTGCAGAATTGAATGACCTCATCGGCATCATTGGAGATGCGGTGGACACACTTGCCGACTGTGGTCACTGGAATGTGCGTGTCCTTGGTGATTTGAGTTTGCTTCCCGCTGAGGCTGCGCAACGTCTGACATCAGCAGCGGCTCGATCGACGAAAGATCCCCAGGCCATGGCGGTGAACGTTGCTATCGGCTACGGTGGTCGTCAAGAAGTAACCCAGGCAGTTCGAGAGTATTTACTTGAGCGCGCAGCAGCTGGAGCAAGCCTCGAAGAAGTAGCGAATTCTCTTTCAATGAAAGAGATCTCGGATCACATGTACACCGCTGGGCAGCCTGATCCTGATTTGATTATTCGCACCTCCGGTGAGCAACGGATGAGCGGCTTCATGCTCTGGCAAACCGTTCACACGGAATTGTATTTCTGTGAGACCTACTGGCCAGATTTCCGACGCGTCGATTTCTTGCGTGCGATTCGTGATTTCTCCACACGCGATCGTCGAATGGGGCGGTAGCTGAAGCTGGTGCGATATTGGAATGGCAGACGCTAACGTGAATAATCTCGAGTGCGTCGGTTTAGCGCGCGTAGAGTTCAGATTCTGCTTGGAGTTCTGCCCGGGTTGGAGGATTCGCTCCCGCGCGGGTAATGGCAATTCCAGCGGCGGCAGCGGCGTAAGCTCCCAGTGATCGAAGGACAGGGGCGGAAAGATCTGCGATATGGGCAGTTTCTTCGCCACCGAGCACAGAGAACCGTCCAAGACCATCAATGAGTGCAGCTGTGAGTGCATCACCTGCACCGACAGTGTCCACAACCTCAACCATCGCAGCTGGCAGTGAGATGGACTCATGCCCTGTGGAAAGGAATACCCCCTCGGGGCCGCGAGTGATGACTGCAAGCTTGGCACCACGTTCAAGGAAATAGTGGGCTGCCTCCTGTGGAGAGATCTCCCCCAAGAGAGCGCAGACATCTTCGTCAGATGCTTTGACAACGTCAATATACGGCATCATCTCATCGATTTGACCCAGTACCTTTGTTCGAGATCCCATTACGTTGAGACGGATATTGGGATCATAGGTCACGGTTGAACGTCCAGCATAGAGTTTGAGCCATTCCAGAGCAGCTGTCCGTCCAGGTTCAAGGTGAGCCCCGAGGGAGCCAATGTGTACCGCACGCGGTGCATTTTCTTGAATCTTGCGGCGAAGCTGCGGATCTTCAGGAGGCAGTGGAAAATCTGAGACAAGTGAGAACTCATATGACGCAGCCCCATGCTCGTTGATCGTGGCCTGTGCCGTCGATGTGGGACGCGAATCTATTGACCCCTTCACTAACTGGACCCCCGACTCTTCGAGCCGTTGCCGTAAAAGCGCTCCGTCGTCGTCATTGCCGATTCGCGTCAGTAACTGAGTGCGTCGTCCAAGCAAGGACAGGCCGACTGCAGTGGCGAAGGGGGAGCCACCTGGGTAGCGGATCGTTCCTTCGGGCCGGGTGATGATATCGACAAGTGATTCACCGATAACGAAGGTGCTCATTGTCCGTTCTCCTGAGCTGGCAATTGTGCCGACGCTTGTGCCGACGCTTGCGCCGCAGCGAGGCGTTCGCGAGCTCCATCAAGCCACTTTTCACAACGTCGTGCTAAGGCTTCGCCGAGCTCCCACATGGTGAGTGCATCTTCGAGAGGCAGATTTCCCTGCTCAAGACGTGAAACGATCTCTACAAGTTTTGAGCGTGCATCTTCGAATGACAGACCTGCGACCTTGGCGTCAAGTTCTTCAGGGCTGAGGGGCGCAGAGTTGGCGGATTGTGAATTGTCTACCATTTTTCTCTCCTGTCCTGAATTCATTCTTCTGTCCGACCATTCGGTGTCACCAGGTCAAGTACACCTTCCGCCAGCATTGCTGTCAGATGCTGGCCAGGTACGAGTCCGTGAGATGATCGGACAATCTGACCTTCCTGTGTCCTTAACACAGCGTAACCGCGATTGAGCGTCGAATGTGGGGATAAAGTCCGTAGCTGGCGTGTGAGCGCCGAAAGGTCTGCTTGCCGACCCTCGATGCAACTATTCATATATTGGGCCGACCATTGCCGTAAACCGTCGATATCTTCGGCGCGAGCATCGAGCATGTTGCGTGGCTGAGACATTACCGGACGAGTGCGCAAGGCACGGATGTCATGGGAAGCACTTTCGAGAAGACGGTCAATTGCAAGCCTGCCGCGGCGCAGGCCAAGAAGAAGATCCTGACGCAGCTCCCCGACGTCAGGCACGACGTTCTTTGCTGCATCAGTAGGTGTGGAGGCTCGGAAATCGGCAACGAGATCGAGGATCGGTGCATCAGTCTCATGTCCGATTGCAGAGATGACGGGGGTCTGAGCTGCGGCGACAGCGCGAACCAAGGCTTCGTCTGAAAATGGCAGGAGATCTTCGACTGAACCGCCGCCACGAGTAATGATGATGACGGAGACGTGAGGATCAGCATCGAGTTCTTCAAGAGCCGGGATAATTTCGTTTACTGCCCCCGCGCCTTGTACCGCAACTTCACGAATCGTGAAATGTGCATCGGGCCAGCGATGGTAGGTGTTTTCTAAAACATCGTGCTTTGCCTTAGCGTTACGGCCACAAATCAACCCAATAGTTGACGGAAGGAAGGGGAGAGGTTTTTTGCGCCGTGCATCGAAAAGTCCTTCCTTGGCAAGCTGTGCTTTGAGCGCCTCAATGCGCGCAAGGAGATCTCCCAAGCCTACTTGTCGGATTTCCTGGGCAAAGAGTGAGAGTGAGCCATTGACTTTGTAAAAATCTGGTTTTGCCTGCGCAACAACGTGTTGGCCAACCTCGATGGTGGGGCCAAGTGCGTGAGAGAAGATCTTCACTGTTATTGAGGCATTTTCGTGAAGGTCGGTGAGGGTAAGGAACTGAACTTTCGATCCCGGACGTCGGACAAATTCAGTAATTTCTCCCTCCACCCACATTAAAGACATTGCCGCCACATACTCTTCAATTTTCTTGTTGAGTAGTGCAAGCGGCCATGGTTGTTGAGCGGTGGTTGCGGCAGCCGTTTGAGGGAGACCTTGAGGAACTGGGTACTTCACGCTGTCTATCCTAAAACGAGAAATCGTTGGCGATGTGGACAAAGGGGCACACTTATCAAGTGATCTATGATGCCAGGTAGGGAAAATGTATGGAGAATATGCATACACCCCAGCTGTGAGAAGTAGGCGCGGTGTCTATAGTGTGGCCGCACTCTCTCGCGCTGTGATGTTTTTTCCCATAATGTTGAAGCGTGACTGAGAATACTGTGTCCCTTGCTGGTGCTGCTGCGTTTCCTTCTGAGATTCCATCCCAAGAATCCGCTGACGGTAAGCGCATCTTGATTGCGACTCCGCGAGGCTACTGCGCGGGCGTTGATCGTGCGGTTGATACCGTGGAAAAAGCCCTCGAACTCTACGGAGCTCCTGTGTACGTACGCAAAGAGATCGTTCATAACAAATTCGTTGTCGAGACGCTGACTAAGCGGGGAGCTATTTTTGTTTCTGAAACGGACGAGGTGCCCGAAGGCGCTCGCGTTGTGTTCTCGGCTCACGGCGTTTCGCCTGCTGTCCATGAAGAGGCTCATCGTCGCAATCTTCTGACCATTGATGCTACCTGCCCATTGGTGACTAAGGTTCACAAGCAAGCTGTCCGATTCGCGAATGACGATTACGACATTCTTCTTATTGGTCACGAGGGCCATGAAGAAGTTGAGGGAACGCAGGGGGAGGCGCCTTCCCATATTCAGGTAGTGAATGGCCCGGAAGATGTCGAGGCTATTGAAGTGCGCAATCCTGATCGCGTTGTGTGGATTTCTCAAACCACGCTTTCGGTTGACGAGACGATGGCCACGGTGGAGCGTTTGCGTGCAAAGTTCCCGAACCTCATTGATCCCCCATCCGATGATATTTGTTACGCCACCCAGAACCGACAAGGTGCAGTGAAGAAGATGGCTCCTGAATCTGACGTTGTCATTGTGGTTGGTTCGGCGAATTCTTCGAACTCGGTACGTCTTGTTGAGGTCGCTCTCGAAGCGGGGGCTGGGAGCGCGTACCGCGTCGATAAAGCCGAGCAGTTGGACGAAGAATGGATTCTCGGTGCTCACACGATCGGTGTGACCTCGGGTGCCTCGGTACCAGAAATTCTTGTCCGCGAGGTTGTCGAGTGGATCAAAGCGCGCGGATTCACCACGGTTGAACCAGTCGTGACAGTGACTGAAGATGTTCATTTCTCACTTCCTAAGAATCTTCGTGGTGATCTCAAAGCAACTGGTGTTGAAGTGGATCGGCCGCACAAGGTGCGTGATCGCCAGGCCGGTGTATCAAACGCCCGCTCGACACACCGAATCGGCGAGACACACGAACGCTAATCCTCCCTATAATTCGGGAGCCGTGATCTCTCGGATCTGTCCACTCTCACTACTGATGGGCTCAGGTGCGTGAAGTTCGTGAGCTTTCTGACCTAAAGAATTGAATTTTCGATAGGACACGAGCACACGGCTTTCGAGCGAGGCCATCGCAGAATTGTATGCCTTGACTGATCCTTGGATCGTTTTGCCTAACTTCGTCAGATGATCGACAAAAATACTCAGACGATCAACCAATTCACGTCCAACAGCGACAATCTGGGTAGCTTCAGCTGAAGCCGATTCGCTTCGCCATACGGCAGCGATTGACCGAAGAAGTGCTAGTAGCGTGGCTGGCGAGGCTGGAATGACTCCTGAAGTGAGGGCATCTTCGAGCACAGTGACATCAGAATCCACTGCTTGTGACAGCAGCGATTCTGCCGGCAAGAACATAATGGTGAGCTGTGGAGAGTTTGGAAAATCAGCAGGATAATTCCGCTTCACTAGCGCATTAATATGTGAGCGAACTGCTTTTGCGTGAGCAGCAAGGTGCTGGTGGCGTTCAGCCGACTGTTCGAGATCTGATGGAGAAATCTCCATCGCCTGAAGGTATGAGGACATAGGTACTTTTGAATCAATAGCGATATGTCCGCCGCCAGGGAGATGGATAAGAACATCAGGACGCCCTGATCGATGATTGTCACTCGCGTTCTCAGCAAATCCCGCAGATGCCTTCTGCTCGTTGAAATCGACATGCTCAAGCATACCTGCAGCCTCAATAACACGTCGAAGTTGGATTTCTCCCCACGATCCGCGAGCTGATGAATTCGTCATCGCTGCGGAAAGTGAATCAGCAGTGGAAGCGAGGCGAACTGTCACTTTAGCGTCATTCGCTAGTTGCTGGGCAATACGGGCAAATTGTTCCGCATTCTTTGTATCAAGAGAACGAACATATCGATCAACATCAGCGAGTTGATGGCGAATCGGTGCCAGTGCGGTGAGCAACGAAGAATCCTCACGAGATTTTTCAGCCAATCTCTCGAAATCATCTTCGAGCCGTGCCTGTTGCCCCTGTGCGATGAGTAATTGTTCGCGCGACTGTTGGGCTGCGGCGCGGGCGGAATCCGCCTCCGCCCGCGCCGCGTCAATCCCCGCGCGGTGGTGACCAGCAGCAAATGCCCAGCCCAATGCTGCACCGCACACGATAGACAGTCCAATGATCACAATGAAGAAACCGAGTGAAACGTTCATAGCCTCAAGAATATCGAGGGGGTATGACAAAAATTTCGCATCACTTTCCCGTAGCTCTGGATCGGGAGGAAACTCGCCGCTCACCTCACTAGAATGTAGCCGTGGCTTTAACTATTGGAATTGCAGGACTCCCTAACGTGGGCAAGTCCACCCTGTTCAATGCGCTTACGCGTGCAAATGTTCTCGCTGCGAACTATCCGTTCGCAACAATCGAACCCAACGTCGGAATCGTTCCGCTGCCTGATCCGCGCTTGAATAAGCTGGCGGAGATCTTTGGGTCACAGAAGATTCTGCCGGCAACAGTCTCCTTCGTCGACATTGCAGGTATCGTGCGTGGCGCCTCCGAGGGCGAAGGTTTGGGAAATCAATTCCTTGCAAACATTCGTGAAGCTGACGCCATCTGCCAAGTAACTCGTGCCTTTGCTGATCCTGATGTCACCCACGTCGACGGAAAAGTAGATCCGGCGTCGGATATTGAAACGATCACCACGGAACTCGTGCTGGCCGACATCCAGACTCTCGAAAAGCAGCTTCCGCGCCTCCAAAAAGAACTCACGGGCAAGAAAATCCCGAAGGAATACGTCACCACCGCTCAAGAAGCCCTCGAAATTCTCGAGCAAGGCAACACTCTCTTCGCTGCGGGCAAGCACCTGGATCAGGACATCCTCAAGTCCTTCCAGCTCATGACCTCCAAGCCCTTCATTTACGTCTTCAATACCGACGACGACGGCCTTGCAGATACCGATATGCAGGCGAAGTTGCGCGAAATTGTGGCGCCTGCGCAAGCGATCTTCCTTGATGCGAAGTTCGAAGCAGAACTCATCGAGCTTGAAGAAGATGAAGCTCGCGAGATGCTTGAATCGACTGGCCAGAGCGAGTCGGGTCTCGATCAGCTTGCCCGCGTCGGCTTCGACACTCTCGGTTTGCAGACGTACCTGACAGCTGGCCCGAAGGAAGCTCGTGCGTGGACAATCCACAAGGGTGATACGGCTCCGCAGGCTGCCGGCGTGATCCACACCGATTTTGAACGCGGCTTCATCAAGGCTCAGATCGTATCCTTCGATGACCTCGTGCAGTACGGTTCGATGGCCGAAGCGAAGGCACACGGTCACCTTCGCATGGAAGGTAAAGATTACGTGATGCAAGACGGCGACGTCGTCGAGTTTATGTTTAATGTGTAGTTCGCACTAAAAACGATGGGAGGCCGGGGCTGATGTTCCGGCCTCCCATCCGCTAAAGGGCCACGTCATCGAATTGTAAAAGAACTTCGGTCGGGTTCTCCGGGGAGATCAGAGGTACGGATCTTTTTCCGTTCGTTCCCCGATTGCGAAAATGTGTTACCGTCCGTGTTCCGCGCTTTTCAATTCCGTGGCGTTCGCCCCAATCGCCACAGCAAAATCAATTTGCGTGGCAAAGTTTTCTTCGTGCCTCGCTCATGATGGCGACGGCACCACACGAGAGATGACGGAGGAACGACATGTCATTGAGCAACCTTTTGGACGCGGGAACAGTCCTGCAGCAACTTGGCCCGTGGGCTCTGGGTGGGATCGGCCTCATCATTTTCATCGAATCAGGTGTCCTTTTCCCTTTCCTGCCAGGCGATTCACTCCTCGTGACGGCGGCCACTCTCCACGTGCAGCTCGGTTTAACACTGTGGCAGGTGGCATTAGTTGCGAGCATCGCCGCAGTAGCGGGGGATCAAGTTGGTTTCTGGCTCGGCCACCGATACGGACGTCGTCTGTTCACAGACGACGCACGCGTGCTACGCACCGATCGTTTGCGAGTTGCTGAAGAATTCTTCGCCCGACGCGGCCCGCTTGCCCTTGTTCTGGGGCGTTTCGTACCGATCGTCCGCACCTACGTTCCGGTTGCGGCGGGCACTGCCCGGATGTCGTACTCGAAGTTCGTTGGATGGAATATTGGTGGTGCCTTGGCATGGGTGGCATCCATGACAGCCGTTGGCGCTCTCCTGGGAAATATTCCGGGTATTACACATTCGATCGATGGGATCATGATCCTCATCATTGGAATTTCTGTGATGCCGATGGTGATCTCTGCACTGCGAGCATATTGGAAGAAACGCCAGTTATAGTCTGCTGCAGATCACTCCGGCAGTTCCCCTGCACTAGCCCTTTTCGGTGCGACGTTACTCGTCAACGCGAGAGTGTCGGTGTGCGTGATTTGACGATGGACAAGTGTTTCACGGGAAACATCACTTGCATTATGCTCAGTGGTTTCTCGCGAGATCATTCAATGCGCAGTGTGCGCAGGTGAAAGACCAGGGGCGCCGACGCCAGAATTTCTCTGACGCCGGCGCCCCTGGCCGTTTATTCCGTCGCGTTACTTCTTGCGACGCAGGATGGCAAGGACGACACCTGCACCGAGCAGAGCGAGTCCAATCCCTCCAATAGTGGCAACCGTCGCTCCGGTATGTGCCAGTGCACCAGAATTCGGCTTTTGATGAACGTTAGCCTGAGCCGATCCAGTAGTGGACTTCGGAGTGGGTGTTGCCGAACTGTTCGGCTGTGTCGGAGTCGGTGCCGGTTCAGTAGCTTTCGGTGCCGGATCCTTCTTCTGCTGGGATCCCTTTTCCGCTACATCGCCAGTGGACTTCCCGGCCGCTGGGAACTGGAGGTCTGCCCACACCAGGCGGTGGTCCGACGTTGGAAGCGGGTCAGCATAGCCGACAAGGCGTTCGAGTTCGTCGCCAGGAACAGGCCAGAAGATCTGGGCACCCAGCACCTTGGTGCCGGTATTGGGAAGAACATAATCGACGCGCAAATTACCGACTGACTTATCTGAGAAATCTGCAGTGTCGTAGATCGGGTTGCCCTTGTGTGCATCGTTTGCACCGCCTTGGAGTATCGCGGCGGCAGGCCCACCCTGTGACGTTGGAAGAGTATCAACCACACGTGGATTCTTCAGCAGTTGAGCAATTGCTCCTGGCCACGATCCGCCATCAACTGGATCGGAATTGTGATCGCCGACGATGACAAAGTTGGCATCCTGAGCGAGTGACCCCTTCTTCCCTGCGTCATCGTATAGATAATCGGCCTTGCCGGAGATGTAATCCGCCCAGAGGCGAATCTCGTCAAAGTTGCGACGCGAGTTACGTTTCTCGGGGCCGTCAATTGGTGGCGTCGGGTGGTCAGCCAGGACGTGTACCACAGTGCCATCGATCTCAACGGGGATATCTGCATGAGTCTTCGACGATAGTGGGAAGGATGCAGTTTCCTCGGGTGAGTAGAAGGGAGAACCGTCAGGATTTACCGGCATGAGATTGCCTGGCATGTCTTTCCATAGGAATTTTTGGAAAGTGCGAACCTGATCCATCTTGATGGGGTACTTGGAGTACACCACGAAACCATACTGGCCAGGGAACGCCCCAAAGCCCCATGCGTCATCAGGTTCGCCAAGCTTGCCGTTATTGTTTAAATCGAAACCCGAAGCAATCCCCGTATTTACTGGGCCATGCCATGCGTAGGGGTATTTCTGTGCAGGAGCCCCGTTGTGGCTCACTTCGAGATAGTTTTTGCGGAATAGATCAACCGATTTTCCAGCTTTATCGTAGTCAAATTCATTGATGAGGACGATGTCAGGAGCAGTGCGCTGGATCGTCTCAGCAGCGTTTTGTGCCTGTTTATTGTTCGGGGTGGAGAGATCTTTCTGGAGCTCACCGAGATACTTACGATTCAGTGAAGCGTTGAACGTGGCAACGCGCACTGGCTTGGTATGGCTTTTAGGCGATGTTGGTGTGGGAGTCTCAGCCGCGGATGCGAGTTGAGCTCCGAGAAGGAGAGGGAGCGCTGCTGTCAGAGCAAGCAGACGTGTGGTTTTTATCTTCATCATAATGTCCTCGAAACATTAGGCAGATGGACGGATGCATTCTAGCATTTGCGTGTTGATGGGATCCGCAGCACACCTGCTATTTTCCTGAGAAAACGTCAGTATATATAGGCTGGTAGAGACAGTGATGGGCGGGTCAGCTGTCACTGATCCGCCCATCACTTCACACGTATGAAAACCTCACCTCATCGGCGAATCTTTCGCACGCCGAGAGCTACTCCACCGAGGCTGAGCAGAATGAGCATCGCAATTCCTGCGGTTGCCGAATCTGCACCAGTCATTGGAAGGTTCTTACCTTGTGGGGTGGCCTTCGGAGTTGGGGTTGGAGTCGGATCGGTGTTGGCCTTTCCTTTGCCAGAATTGCCATTATTGGTGTCTGCGCCCTTTTCTGCCTTACCCTTACCCTCATCGGACGGATTGGAAGCTGTACACGTGATGTCGACCCCGAGACCAGCGTTGGCAGAGACGATCTCCTTGTCTCCGGCCATGATGGTGAGTGGGAGGTGAACCTTACCGTTCTTAGCCATCGTGCATGAAGCTGTGGTGGACAGGGAAACTGGCTCAGTGAATCCCACGCCGTCGGCGGTGACAATTGCGTTTTCGTTGGCCGCGTTTGCATCTTCGAGAGTGTTGTTGACCTTGGCGGTTGCCGAGGCGTCACCGAGCTTAATGGTGACTTCCTTGGGCATGAACTCACCTTCGCGGGTGAAGGACAAGCCACGAACTGCAACCTTGGCGTCGACCTTGTTGCCAGTCACCTTTGAATCGATCGTCACACCAGTGGATTGAGTGGTCTGACGCGGTTGGCTCTTCGGGTGTGCTTTGAGGTAGCTCTCCATCCATTCGCGATCAAGAGACAGCGGTGCAGAGACAGTGGTCAGAGTCTTCGCGATGCTCGGGTCCTTGAGGACATCGAAGGAATCGCCACCGGAAAGGAGGAAGGTTACCGAACCGACGGAGTAAACCTTCGCTGGATCGATTGGCTTGTTGTTGATCAGAAGCGAAGTTACACGCTCTCCCATCTTCTTGGTGGGATCGTAGGTGTACTTCACGTTCGAGGATAGGCCGAGCTTGAGCATTGGACGTGAGGAATCTTTGCCTAGTGTCTTCCACTGCTGCTCAAGGAGAGTCTTGAACTGTGCTCCGGTCATCTTGACATAGCCAACTTCGTTGGAGAAAGGCATGAAATCGAAGATGTCGCCAACAGTGACTTTGCCATCCTTAGGTTCAAGGTCAGCGCGGATACCACCGGCATTGATGATCCCGATGTCGATGGGTTGGCCGTCGAGTGTTGTGAAGGCGCCCTTCATTGCGTCACCGATTAGTGAGCCAAGGGTGCTTTCGGTTCCACGGTTCTCGCCAACGGTTGCTTTGCCGTCTTTGACGGTTTGTTGAATTCCGCGGTAGAAGTTTCCGGTTCCTTCAGCAACAACTTTTGCCTTGGCTTTTTCTGCTTTCGCCACAGCTGTGTCGACGATTGCCTTGACGGCTGGATCTTCGCCACACTTGACGAGTGTGGTGGCATCAATCTTGATTGCCTGTGATTTCACGACCTTGCCTGTGGCTTTGTCGAACGTGATCTGAAGGTTGGAGAGGTTGTCGGTAAATGAGCCAGAAGCAGTAGCGGTGATGAGGTGGCCATCATTCGCCTTCACCATGTTGAAGTCGAAGTACGGTTTGTGTGTGTCACCGCCCATAATGCCGTCAACGTCCTTCCCCATCAATGGGTAGGAACGTTCGACGTCGTTATCAAACATGGCGATGACGACGTCAGCTTTCTTCTCTGCCTTGAGCTTGGTGGCGAGCGAATTGATGATCGGTACAGGCTTGTTGAACGTGAGTGAATCAACGGTGCCTGGTGCAAGCTTGGTAGCGACGTCGTCCTCGATTGCGCCGATGAAGGCGACTTTCACGCCTGAAGGAGATGTCCATATTTTGTAAGACCCGAGTTCCTTGAGGCCGTCGATGTTGGCACCGAGGTAGTCGAATTTGATCTGAGTGAAACCGTTCTTACCGGCGAAACGATCCTTGAGTGCAGGCACCCCTTTGTCGAACTCGTGGTTGCCGATGGTGGAAGCAAAGACTTCCATCTCGTTGAGCGCGGCGATGGTGGGGTTGTCATTGTCTGAACCAGAGGTAAACGGTGAAGCACCGATGTTGTCACCCAGGAGGGTGAGTTGGGAGTTCGGGTTGGCTGCCTTGGCTGCCTTGTAGTAGCAGGAGGCTGCAGCAAGGCCAGCTTCCTTAAACGTTCCCTCTTTCTTCCCCTTGACAGCCTCGATGTGGCCGTGGATATCCGTCAAGTTGTAGAGATCGAGGGTGACGATGTCAGAGTTTTGTCCCTCTGACGCCGGTGCTTTGTCAGTGTCAGTGCCATCAACTGCCAAAGCGGTCATCGGTGATAGTGCCAAGGCTGCAGTGGCAAGTGAGCCGACTACGAACCGTGCGTGATTCTTCATTGAATGTTCTCCTCAGGTAGGATCCGCCCAAGATTGCTTTTTCATCCTAGCACTATCGGTAGAAGTTATCGTCCGAGATCACGCCAAAAAATTTTGATGTTGTAGTGAATGTTGTCGTCAATTTTCTGACGAGTGAGGGGCCTTTTCGTCTGCTGCACGAGCCTCGTCAACATCGTCGGAGAGAGTGATACCGATCACGAAAAACTGAAACATTAGGGAACCCTAATTACGTAACGCGAATGTTTGCTAATGTGATGCCGACACTTAGCGACAAGAAAGGACTTGAGTGTGACCGAAAATCTTTCGCTTGCTGCCGAAATGCGTGCTGCAACTGCTGCTGCTCACTCCGATGCAGAGCATACGACGTTCATGGAGGATCTCGTCTCTGGCAATGCTCCCCAGAACGCATGGGGGAGAGCTTTCCCTGCAGATGTTCCATGTGTACCGCGCTCTAGAAACTGTTGCGGCAAAATATGCTGATCAGCCATTGGTGGCTCCGATCTTGGATGAGCGTCTTGATCGACTGGCATCAATTGAGCGTGATCTTGAAGCTCTCGGTCTTGCTCATCGGACGCAGGAACCAATGCTTCCGGCAACTCGCACTTATGTCGAGGCTATTGAGGGTGCCTCGCCTGAGGCTCTGGTAGCGCATCACTATGTCCGCTATCTTGGGGATCTTTCCGGTGGGCAAATCATTGCCACAATGCTGCGTCGCCACTATGGGCTGAGTGATGATGTTCTGAACTTCTACTCTTTCCCCGGTATTGAGAAACCGAAAGTGTTTAAAGATGAGTATCGAGCATCTCTCGATTCTTTGCCCGTCAGCGAGGAGTCGCGCGCTGAAATTGTTGAACATGCGGTCAAGGCATTCCGGTACAACCAAGCGGTTTTTGCTGAACTAGAAAAGGCATTAGCCTGAGCGTTAGCCGCCGTGATTTTATGGTGTGGGGATCGGGTGATAACCTGATCCCCACACTGTCTTTCGATGTGTGAGATTAAAGCTGTTATGTGCCACGCGGCGTGATGTGAACATGATGTGTGTTCAAAAGCACGTAGACACGAGAAAGACAAATCGGGAATAATTTAGATTTCAATTATAATTTCTTTGGTGAATGTTTACTTGTAGAAGAGGTCCAGATGTCGAAATCGCTTCCCGAGCAGTCCCAGCCAACCGGTGAAATTGCACCGGTTGGCGAAGCGTGCAATCGCTGTCCTGCTTGCCGCTGCCTTCGTGGTGCTCTTGAACGAAACCACGATGAACCTTGCGCTGCGTGATATCGCGGCAGATCCTCAACTTGCAATCGGCACGCGCTCGGCATCCTGGCTCACTGCAATCTTTATGCTGGTCATGGCAATCGTGATTCCAACAACTGGCTGGATGCAACGGCGTTTCAATACGCGTCCGATGTTTTTCATGTCCACTGTGTCATTCCTCGTCGGCACAGTGATCGCTCTGTTTGCTCCGACATTTTCGATTCTCTTGACTGGCCGAGTCGTCCAAGCCTTCGGCACAGCGATTGCGATGCCGCTCTTGATGTCCACGGTGATGAGCGTGGTTCCGATGGCACGACGAGGAAGCGTGATGGGTATCGTTTCGATGGTCATCTCCGTCGCTCCGGCTCTTGGCCCTGCCGTAGCTGGGGTGGTTTTGCAATTCGGATCGTGGCGTTCAGTTTTTGCAACAATGGTTCCGATCGTCGTGGCCGTGATTATCGCAGGGTACGTCTGGTTGCCAAATCTCAATGAATTCATGAGCAAAGCTCGCCTGGATTACATTTCGTTGCCGCTATCAGCTCTTGGCTTCGGTGGCACGATTTACGGGCTTTCCTCTTTCTCCAGTCCAGATCTTCCATGGTGGCTCGCTCCCGCCGTCTTGGCGATTGGCCTGGGAATGCTCGCGCTCTTCGTCTGGCGTCAAATGAGGTTAGTCAAAGGCGGTGAACCACTTCTTGATGTTCGTGTTTTTGCGAATATGCGTTTCACCGCGCCGGCTATGATGGTCATGCTTGCCATGATGGGAATGTTTGGCGTCTTGATCACCTTACCGCTGATGCTCCAAACCTCTTTTGAACTTGAGCCTTACAAGGTCGGTCTCCTCTTACTCCCCGGTTCTGCGATCAGTGGTCTGCTCGGTCCTGTCGTCGGAAATATTTATGATCGTGTCGGCCCGCGCCCACTGGCAATCCCTGGAACAGCGATCGTGGTGGGAGCATTTGCGATGTTGCTCGGGATCACCACGTCCACCTCCGTGTGGTATTTCCTTGCCTTCCACATCATCATGAACATCGGCTTGACACTGACGTTCTCACCGTCATTCACTACTGCTCTTGGCTGGCTCGCGCCACAACAGTATGGTTACGGCTCTGCCTCACTGTCAACGATCCAACAGGTGGCAGGCGCAGCGGGTTCCTCAATTTTCATTGCCATTATGTCCACCGGTATGGGACGTTCACTTGCTGCTGGCGCTTCCCAAGGTGCGGCAATGGTGGCAGGAGCGCATCGTGCGTTTTTCTTTGCGCTGATCATCGAGACAATCGTTTTTGCGCTTTCCTTTACTTTGCGTCGTCCGCAACACTGATGTGATGTCTCGTCGACGTCGGCGAAACATGTTCACTCAGTGGAATGCGTTCGCGCGCTCACCGCGACCTGCGATAATTTGAGGAGCATGTGTGAAATTTCTAGCGAACCACAAAAACTGGTCCGACGCCTGACACGCCGTCAAGTGTCCATGATCGGTCTTTCTGGCGCACTTGGCACCGGGTTGTTTCTCGGCTCTGGCTCCGTGATTGCGCTAGCGGGGCCTGCCACGATTCTCGCATATCTTAACGCTGGATTATTCGCCCTTGCTGTTGTGTGGGCGCTCGCTGAAATGGTGTCAGTGCATCCTGTTGCAGGAGGTCATGGCACCGTGGCTTCTGCCTACCTCGGCCGACGCGGTGGATATGTCGCTCGCTGGAATTTTGCGGTTCAATCGCTTGTTGCCACAGGCGCCGAAGTCACGGCCACAGCAACCTACATTCAATTCTGGTTCCCTGCCATGCCGCTGTGGGTCGGGACCATCGGGTGTGCCGTGGTGATCTTCGCTTTTAACGCATACTCTGTTCGCCTCTATGGAAGCTCCGAATACTGGTTCTCAATGATCAAAATTGTGGCAGCGGTAGCATTCATCCTCCTCGGAATTGCTCTCATTGTTGGTGCAGTTCCGGGGCAGGCTCCCATTGGCCTGTCACATTTCACCGATGACGGAGGTTTCTTCGCACGTGGAATGCTCGGTTTGCTTGCGGCCTCGGCGATGGCAGTTTTTTCTTTTGGCGGTATCGAAAATGTGTCGTCTACCGCAGCTGAATCGGAAAATCCGGCGCGCGATATTCCTCATGCTGCATCTGCCATGATTTGGCGAATCATTATTTTCTACATTGCTGGAATTGCTGTTGTCTTGGCTCTCCAACCATGGAGTGCCACTGCAGCCCAGGGCGATGCACTCACTGAGTCGCCTTTTGTTCGGGCTCTTGAATTGACGGGAATCAGCGCAGCAGCTCACATCATGAATACGGTTCTGATTGTCGCTGCGCTCTCGTCTGCCAACGGTTGCCTCTACGCTGCAACCCGCATGATTCATGCACTGAGCATCGATGGTGAAGCGCCGGCATTCGCACGTCACCTCAATGCAGCGGGCGCACCGATCGGTGCAATTGGAATCAGTGCAATCGCCGTTGCGGCAACTGCAACACTGTCGATCATTGCTCCTGAAGGAGCTTTCGCATACCTTATCGGTGCAACAATCGTGGCAATCCTCATCACCTGGACGATTATCATGGTCACGCACTTGGCGTTTCGCAAAGCTCGCCGCGAGGCAGGTTTGGAACTGGTCAAGCGCAGGTTATGGGGAGCACCCGTAGTGAACTACGTGGTGATTGTCGCCTGCGTTGCCAACTTCGTCGCTTTGCACTGGTTGATGCCGCTGACATGGTGGGCGGGAATTCCTTACATTGTCATTCTGCTGGGAAGCTACGAAGTCTTACGACGTGTCCGCACTCTACCCGCGCCAGTTGACTTATTGAGTCAGTCGCTTGCTGCCGCGGGTAAATCTGACACCGACGTCTCTGCCGACGTCGAGCGCTAGTCAACCTGCTGCGAAGGAAAGAAGTCACGATGCATGTTCGTACCTTGTTGGTTACCGGTCTGGCGCTGTTTGCCATGTTCTTTGGCGCGGGGAATCTCATTGTCCCTGTGATGATTGGCGTCGACGGCGGTCGTGCAGCCTGGGTTGGAGCAGTCGGTTTCCTTTCCACAGGTGTTCTTCTACCGGTGCTCTCGATGGTGGCGCTTTCTACCAAGCGCCCCGACGAATCCCGACTGGCGGACCGTATGGGAAGGACATTCGGCCTGGCGGTCACCACTTTGATTTTCTTGTTCACCGGCATGGTTTACGTCATTCCACGCGTTGGAGCCGTGAGTTTTGAGATGGGGGCTGCGCCAATCGTTGGCTCGTCGCCGCTAGCCCTATTCGCATGCTCGGCTATCTTCTTTGCCTTGACCCTTGCTCTTGCATTGCGCCCGAATCGGATCGTAGCGCGAATTGGAATTGTGCTCACTCCAGCTCTTCTGATTTTGTTGTTGGTGCTGATCGTGGCTGCGTGGAACGCGCCGGTGATCAACCACCACCCGGAGGGAACTTTCGCCTCCTCACCCGTTGTTGCCGGTTTTATCCAGGGCTACTTCACGATGGATGCATTGGCGGCGCAAATGTTTGGGGGAGTGATTCTTTCCTCGCTTGCTGCAGCAGGATTCCGCGGACGAAACATCCATCGTGGCACAGCCATTGCTGGAGTTATGGCGGGTGCGATTTTGGGCATTATCTACCTCGGCCTGGTGGTCGTAGGAAGAGTGGGGCAGGGTGCGAACGGTGCGCAAGTGATCGCAAATGTTGCGCGTGAGATGTTTGGCTCCGGGGGACAGGCAGTATTCGGGCTGATCGTGGTTCTTGCCTGCTTGACCACTGCTCTTGGTTTGACTGGGGCATCGGTGGAATATTTCCACGGTCTTGTGCCATCGATTTCGCGTCGTCGCTGGCTTTATATCTGTATCGGTGTGTCCTTTGCCTTGACCAATCTAGGGCTGGAGCGCATCTTGGCAGTGGTTGCACCGGCAAATCAGCTTCTCTATCCGATTGTTATCGTGCTCGTGGCTGTGACACTTCTAGCTGCTGGAATTCACCGCAACCTTTACTGGTCATACCGACTTCCCGCATGGGTTGCTGGTGGTCTGTCTGTCCTTGAGGCGGCCTGGTCTACTGGTCTGGCAGTGGCCGCTCCGTTGCGTTCCGTTCTTGACATCTTCCCGCTCGGTTCATTGCAGATGGCATGGGTTGTGCCCGCTTCATGTGCCCTCGCCATCGGATTGTTCCTCGACCTTCGACTTACCAAGCGCGCCGACGTCGCTTGAGCCACTGACGTCGGCTGTGCGCTTTGCGCTCAACCACGCGGTGTTGAAGAAAAAGAGGAAAAATGAATATTCGTCTGCGTTCTGTTATCGTTGCTGCCTTTGCTTTGTTCGCCATGTTTTTCGGCGCAGGAAACCTGATTTTGCCAGTGATGATCGGGGTTAATGGTGGCGACCATGCCTATATCGGTGCTGCAGGATTTGTTATCACAGGCGCTGCGCTCACTGTGGCGGGGATGCTTGCGGCATCCACTCAGCGTCCAGATGAAAAGCGTATTGCTGATCGAATTGGACCACGTTTTGGCCTGATTTTCACCTGCGCACTGTACCTGGCTATCGGCATGATTTATCCCACCCCGCGCGTGGCTGCGGTGAGTTTTGAAATCGCTATCGCGCCGTCGACGGGGTCGGGTCAGCTTGCGCTTTTCCTCTACACTTTGGTGTTTTTCGCCGTCTGTTATGTGCTTGTGCGCCGACCGCACAAAGTCGTGGGAAATATCGGTGGATGGTTGACTCCGGTGTTGCTTTTCTTGCTTGTGGTGATGGTGGCGTTGTCCTTCACTTTGCCTCACACTAGTCATCAGGCAAATACCGACTATGCCTCATCACCTTTTGCTTCTGGTCTCATCGAAGGCTACTTCACCATGGATTCGCTGGCCACGTTGATGTACGGATCGGTCATTATGACGGCGCTCGCTGGCGCCGGACTTGCGGGACGTCAACTTCGTCGGGGAACAGCGATTGCTTCGCTGATCGCGGGAATCTTGCTCGCTGCGTGTTATTTCGGGCTGATCAACGTCGGCGCGGTCGGAAACGGGGATAACGGTGCTGAAGTGATCACCGGGGTTGCGGCGCGTTTGTTTGGTACAGCGGGACAAGTCTTTTTCGGTGTGATGATCATCCTTGCGTGCATGACGACGGCGATTGGTCTACTTGCGTCAGGTTCGAGGTTCTGGCATGAGTTGATCCCATCCGTTTCCGCGCATACCTGGTTAATTGTGCATTTGGCTGCTGCTGTGTTGATCTCGAACCTCGGGCTGAAAACAATTCTCGCGGTGGTCGCACCGATTTGTCAGCTCCTGTATCCGGTGACGATCTGTTTGATTGTGGTGGCACTGATCGAAAGTGCGATGAGAGCGCGACATTTGGTGTGGGCCTACCGTCTACCGGCGTGGACTGCAGGTGTGCTCTCGATTGTGGAAGCCCTGAACTCCACAGGCGTGAAACTGTTTGAACCTTTGCGCCAAGTGCTTAATGTCTTCCCGCTTGGCACGGTAAAGATGGCGTGGGTTGTGCCGGCGCTCGTGGCGCTTGCCGTCGGTATCGTGATTGATTTTCGTCGTATACAGACGACGCGGACAGCGCTCGGCACGGTGAAGTGACACAATAACACCATGGAGCAAATTGATGCCTATCACCATCTGTCCACGAGTGAGCAACTGCTGATCTATCTCGGGCTGACACCATTACAAGCATTAGCGGCCGTGATCTCAACCTGTGCACTCTATGGCTTTTTCATTGTGATGACACGTTTAATGGGGCAGCGGATGTTCATGAAGCTTACGGGTTTTGACATGCTCCTCGTGATTGTTCTGGGTGCGGTGATGGGCCGAGCAATGATGGGCTACACGCCCACTTTCGGCACGGCGGTGATTGTGTTGGTGATGCTCACCGTGCTTGAACTTGCGTTTGGCCGTCTTTCAGGGCGTCCACGATTAGCCCGAATGATCAACAACCGTGCCGTGTGTTTAGTTGCTGGGGGCCGATTCGTTACCCACGAAATGAAACGAGCACACATCACCCGAACTGAAGTTCTTTCTGAACTTCGTAAAAAAGGTGTGCATTCGCTTGATGAAGTAGCAGCGGTGATCTTAGAACGTACAGGGGATATGTCGCTACTGCGCGTCGGCACTCTGATCGATCCACAGATGATCGTCGGTGTGCGCTCAGCAGGTGAAATACCACAGGAGCTCCTCGCGCAAGATAAGTGAAACCGCTCAATCTTTGCGACATCAATAATTAATACTGTCCTTCTGTATAATTGGTTGTGCTAGCACTCCCGATTAAGTCAAAGGAGAATACGGTGAAGGCAGCACGTTACTACGATCGCGAAGACATTCGCATCGAAGATATTGAACCGCAGGAGCTCAAGCCAGGCACCGCACGCGTCAAGGTTGCATGGTGTGGCATTTGCGGCACTGATTTGCACGAATTCAAAGAAGGGCCGATCTTCATTCCACCGCACGGCCACCCGCACCCAATTTCAGGTGAAGATGCCCCTGTCACTCTTGGCCATGAGATGTCGGGTGTGATTGAGGAAGTTGCAGACGATGTTACAGATCTCCAGGTCGGCGATCATGTTGTGGTTGAGCCTTATCTCATCCACGACGACGTTGACACCACAGAGGAGAATAAGTTCTACCACCTCTCGCCAGATATGAACTTCATCGGTCTTGGTGGCGGTGGCGGCGGCCTCTCGGAGAACATCGTGGTCAAGCGCCGTTGGATCCACAAGATTCCGGATTCGATTCCGCTCGATCAGGCAGCTCTCATTGAGCCGCTGTCGGTGGGCTACCATGCCGTTGAGCGTGCAGGCTATGCCTCGGAGGAAATGGCCAAGGGTAAGGTTGCCCTCGTCGGCGGAGCTGGCCCGATTGGTCTGCTCACCGCTGCCGTGCTCAAGGCATTCGGTGCGACTGTCGTCATGTCGGAACTTTCACCGCTTCGCCGCCAGAAAGCTCTCGATTCGGGCGTCGCTGACTACGCGCTTTCGCCAGCCGAGGTCGACGTCGTCGAAGAAGTCAAGAAACTTACCGACGGCGCTGGCGCTGATGTGGCATTCGAATGCACCTCGGTTCAGGTCGTTTTCGACACCCTGATGAATGCACTTCGCCCAGGTGGAGTTCTCGTCGTTGTCTCGATCTGGTCCAAGCATGCGGATCTCGATATTCACCAGCTCGTGATGAAGGAGATCGATCTTCGCGGAACGATCGCCTACGCTCATTCGCATCCGGCAACCATCAAACTGGTGTCTGAGGGCAAGGTGAACCTCGAGCCGTTTATCACCGGAAAGATCGGTCTGGAGGGATTGGTTGACGAGGGGTTCGATACCCTGATCAACCACAATGAAACCGCAGTGAAGATCCTCGTTTCGCCGTCGGGCGAAGGCCTGTGAATGGCTGTGCTCATCGGTTAAATCACTGACTGATGTGCAGTGGGGGGGGGGGGGGGGGCCGCCGAGGCGCCCCCCCCCCCCCCGGGCGGCCCCAAAAAATTATTTGTGTGGAGACC
>NZ_JBQJCE010000017.1:0-26675 GCF_053585065.1 Arcanobacterium sp. (ex Cirak et al. 2026) | reverse complement strand
TGGGGGGGGGGGGGGGGGGGGGGGGGCTCCCCCCCCCCCCCCCCCCCCCCCCCCCCCCCCCACCATCTCATGCGTGTGTTCTACAGATCATAGTAGAGCGCAAACTCGTAGGGGTGTGGGCGTTGAGCCAGCGGAGCAATTTCATGCTCGCGCTTATATGAGACCCACGCTTCAATAAGATCTTCAGGGAATACGCCACCTTCGGTGAGGTAATCGTGATCTTCTTCAAGATAACGCAATGCATCCTCGAGCGAACCTGGCAACTGTTCAATCTGTGAATGCTCCTCCGGAGGCAATTCGTACAGATCCTTATCGATTGGTGCAGGCGGTTCGATACGGTTCTTGATACCGTCAAGCCCTGCCATCAGTTGAGCTGCAAAGCATAGGTAGGGATTTGCGCTCGGGTCAGGCACACGGTATTCAAGACGCTTTGCTTTTGGTGAGGTGCCAGTGACAGGAATACGGATACAAGCGGAGCGGTTGCGTGCCGAATACACGAGGTTCACCGGTGCTTCAAATCCTGGAACAAGTCGGTGGAACGAGTTGATCGATGGATTAGTAAAAGCCAGAAGTGACTTTGCGTGGTGGAGGAGACCGCCGATATACCAGCGTGCCATATCGGATAACCCGCCGTAGCCGTTTGCATCGGCGAAGAGTGGTTCGCCGTTCTTCCACAGTGACTGATGCGTGTGCATACCGGAACCGTTATCTCCGAAGAGTGGTTTGGGCATAAATGTCACGGACTTGCCTGCGTCAAACGCAACATTCTTGATCACGTACTTGAACTTCATGAGATCATCGCCGGCCTGGAGGAGAGTGCCGAAGCGATAGTTGATTTCCTGTTGACCGCCAGTACCAACCTCGTGGTGCTCACGTTCGATGTGGAGCCCAACTTCCATGCACTTCGCGGTCATTTCATCACGAAGATCATTCATTTGATCATTGGGGGAGACAGGGAAATAGCCTCCCTTAACACGTGTCTTGTAGCCGAGATTCCCGCCATCTTCTTCACGGTTCGTGTTCCACCACGCTTCCGTTGAATCGAGATGGTACGACGCACCGTTCACTTCCGATGAGAAGCGAACTTCATCGAAGAGATAGAACTCCGGTTCTGCGCCGATATAGACGGTATCTGCGATGCCAGTCGATTTGAGGTATTCCTCTGCGCGCTTGGCAACGTTACGGGGGTCGCGTCCGTAGGGTTCATCAGTGAATGGATCAACCACTGAAAAGTTCATCACAAGGGTCTTACGCTTGCGGAACGGGTCAATATAGGCTGTTGACGGATCGGGAATGAGCTTCATATCAGATTCATGAATTTTGGTAAATCCACGAATCGACGAACCGTCAAACATCAAGCCATCGGCAAGTGTCTCAACGTCAAAAGCAGACACCGGGATAGTAAAATGCTGCATTACGCCTGGCAGATCGCAAAAGCGAATATCGACGAATTCGATATCGGAATCGGCGATATATGCTGAGGCTTCCTCAACGCTTGAAAACACGGTTTCCTCGTTCCTCTTGTATGGTGAAATTAGCGTCCACGCATAGCTTTGCGATTTGGACGCGCGTTCATAGGATCAATGCCTTTCGGAATCGGAAGTGCATTGGTGGGAATCGCACGAAGACGTTGGGCTACCGCCGCAACCTCTTGGTTCGAAATTTTTTTCGGAAGACGGCGCATGGCCTTTTCAAGTTGGGAAAGCTTGACCTGACCTTCACTGTTGCCCACTGTGATCACCTGAACCGGCGCGGAGGGCGCGACACGCTTAATCGCGCGTCGTTCCTCGTCAATCAATTTGTTGACTTGCGTTGGCGAACCGTCACCGATAAGTACAATGCCGGGACGACCGATCGCACGAAAGACCATGTCCTGGCTGCGTGGATTAAAGCGTACAGGTTCTTCGGTGATATTCCAGCCACGCTTGATGTTTCCAAGAACGGCTGATGCAGCGCCGGGCATTCCGTCGATCTGTTTATACGATGCAGACTTCACGAGTTGGAGTAAGACCAGCATCGCGAGGGTAGTTGCCAGAACTACGCCGACAAAAATGTAGAAGAACCAGGAACTAGTGATGATTGCAAGAATGATGAAAAGAGCAAGGACGCCTAGAAGTGTTCCCCACACTGCCCAGCCGGTCCAGGGATATGTCTTCTTTGACACGCGGTAGGCGTCAGCGAGGTAGGAATACCAGCGCTTTTTCTTCGGCTTATTCGTTTTGGCCATGAATTCCCTTTCTGATACTTCTGTCAACTTTAGCGAACCTGCTTGCTTGAGCTCAAAAGCGTCCCAAATGTGAGAAGAAGACCGCAACCAGCAGTGAAGAGGTAACCCCACACCCAGTTTGCCTCCACGAGCTGTCCGGTGATCGCGTTCGCCGTCGCAACTCCAAGGATATTAATCGCTCCGAGAAGTGTTACCGCTAGTGCATCGCCACCTTTGGGTGAAAGCTCACCCGCGAGTGTAAAAATTGCCACCGAGGCTGGACCAATCGCCATTCCTGTGAGGAAGATGAGTATCGCGAGCTGGATGAAACTCGTGGCGAAGGTACATCCCACGGAGCCCACCGCAAGGCCAATTCCTCCGCAGATAATGCGTGAGCGCAGTGAAAATGTGTCGGGGAGAGCAACAGCCCCAATCGACGTGATAGCTGAGCCAAAACCAAGGGCGGCATAAATCAGACCGGCGAGGGATTCGTTGCCCATCGCATTTGCCGCAGCTGTTGTCGAGGTTTGCGTCGAGCCGAAGAACATGCCCAAAGCTGCCATGCCGACGAGGCAGACTGCCACGGACTTTGCAACTGTTGACAAGGCAGGAGATGCGCCAGTTTCGCTATCAACTTGTGGGCCGACGGCGTTTTTTGACAGTGCGAAACCTACGCCGCATGTCAATGCCAAAGAGGCGGAAATTAATAGGGGCAAATATGGAGAGATCATCGAGGACAAAATGCCGACGAGCGCCGGACCAAGCACAAACCCCATCTCATCAATCATCGACTCCCATGAAAGTGCCGCAGCTAACTGTGGAGGTTGTTGTGCAAGGTGGTACCACCGTACGCGTGCAAGAGCTCCGACGGGTGCTGTTGTGACACCGATTAAAGCCGCGAGGACGACGAGGACACTGAGTGGTGCCCCCGCAGTGGCTGCGTACACGTGAATGATGCAGAACAGCGCATTGAGAAGTGAAGCAATGAGCACAGGCCCTCGTTGTCCCAACTTGTCGGAGAGACGTCCTGTTACGGGTTGACCAATTCCGTTGGCGATTGCTAGGGAGGCTGAAGTAATCGACGCACTAGCCACAGACCCCGTCGTAACGGTGACGAGAGTGAGGTTTCCGATCACAACCATCGAGGTAGGAAATCGCCCCAAAAAAGATACGATGAGACGTCCACTTCCTGCGAGACGCGGAAGATCCCGATATTGCGCAAATTTAGATCCTGTCACACAATTCTCCTTTCAACCTGCTCATTGTATGTAAGCTGTGGATAACTTTACGGCCTTTTCGATGAAACATGATGAGGTCGACATATGAAGTCAAAAATCGTGGTAGCGAGCGTCTTGGCCGCCTCTGTGATCGCTGGTGGAGTGTTGTCACTATATATCAGTCCAGGGGAGACATTGATCCAGGTTGCTCAACGGGTGGTGAGCCGACGCGATAAGGCCTTACGTGCTCGCGATGTCGATGCCCTTTTTGCACTAAGCGTTCCGAGTTCGCCTGCACGAGCAGCGGACGAACGTCTTGTGCGGGTCATTGAAGAACGCGGAATTGACCCCTCGCATATCGCTACCGTTGTGACCAGCGTGGAGAAGGTACAGCGGCATGGTCAAACATATTGGAAGGTCAACTCGATTCAAACGGGGGTTGTAGTTTCCGAAGCAGACGGTGACGGCGAAGTCCGAACATGCGCGCTATGGCAATTCGATGAGGGGAGTGAAAGGATGTTTCGCACAGTGACATGCCATATGAATGAGCCAGATGACTTCGTTGACGGTGGCTCGTGATGGGTCTGTGTGTGAAAAAAGTGTGCCGGCAAGGTTTTTCCTTGCCGGCACACCTCATGAATGCTGATTACAGACCAAGTTCGCCTGCGAAATCAGCCTCTTCGAGTCGGAGCTTGACATCACGCAGGAAGCGAGAAGCATCAGCGCCGTCGACGAGACGGTGATCGTAGGAGATGGCCAGGTAGCACTTGGAACGAATTTGGATCACGTCGTTACCATCCTGATCCTTGATAACGGCTGGCGTCTTGAAGATCGCGCCGGTGCCAAGGATAGCAACATTAGGCTGGTTGATGATCGGAGTATCGAACAGTGCACCAATCGAACCGGTGTTCGTGATGGTGAAGGTCGAACCAGCCATTTCTTCTGCGCCGATCTTGCCATCGCGAGTACGTGATGCGAGATCGCCAATCTGCTTCGCAATTCCTGCAATATTCAGATCGCCGGCGTTCTTGATCACCGGAACAAACAGCCCCTTGGGCGTGTCCACAGCAAGGCCGACATGCTCGACGTCGTGGTAGACAACCTCATTACCCTCGATCGATGCATTGAGCTTCGGGTGAGCCTTGAGCGCCTCAGCTGCGGCCTGGACGAAGAATGGCAGGTAGGTGAGCTTGACACCCTCGCGAGCGTTGAAGCTTTCCTTTGCCTTAGCACGCAGTGCCACGATCTTGGTCACGTCAACTTCCATCACAGTGGTCAGCTGAGCCGACACCTGGAGCGATTCGACCATCCGCTTCGAGATGGTCTTGCGCAGGCCAGACATCTTCTGACGCGTACCACGCAAAGAGGTTGCTTCAGCGGCTTTCTTAGCAAGATCGGACTTGACCGAACCAGCATTGGAAGGAGCAGGCGTTGCCGGTGCCGAAGCCACTGGTGCTGCGGTGGCCTGTGCCGCCTTCGCGGCTTCAGCTGCAGCCTCAACGTCCTGACGGCGAACACGTCCGCCGACGCCGGTGCCTGTAATGGTCGACAGATCAACACCCAGATCCTTCGCGAGCTTGCGAACAATCGGAGTGACGTAGGCGTCCTCGTTGCCGGCTGGTGCGGCAACTGGAGTAGTAGCCGGAGCAGACGCTGCCGGGGTTGCCGGAGCAGGAGCTGCCGGAGCTGCAGTCTCAGCTGGTACCGGTGCGACATCAGGCTCGTTCGATGATGCAGGAACCTCGCCACCAATAATGGCCAGGACGGCACCAACCTCAACGGTGGCGTCTTCAGTCACAAGAATTTGTGTGAGCTTACCTGATGCCGGAGCAGGAACTTCAGTATCGACCTTATCCGTAGAGACTTCGAGCAATGGCTCGCCTTCCTCCACGTCGTCGCCGACTTCTTTGAGCCATGAGTTGACGGTGCCGTCAGTGACGGACTCGCCTAGGGCTGGCATCTTAACTTCGACACCAGTGCCGCCAGCTGCCTGTTGAACCTGCTCGGTTGGCGAAGGATCGCCCTCCGGAGTAGGAGCGTCAGTGTGTGCTGGCTCGTTAGCCGGTGCCGCGGACGATGCGCCGGAGCCATCGCCAATGTAGCCCAGGACTGTGCCAACTTCGACAGTTTCGTCTTCTGCGACCTCGATCGACTCGAGCACGCCTGAGATAGGGGACGGAACTTCGGTGTCAACTTTATCAGTCGAGACCTCAAGCAAAGGCTCGCCCTCTTCGACAGTTTCGCCAACCTGCTTAAGCCAAGCGTTCACGGTGCCGTCAGTGACGGACTCGCCGAGTGCTGGCATCTTAATGGGTTCAGACATGTGTTACTCCTCAGTGGTTGTGAAGCGGCTTGCCAGCCAGCGCAAGCATCGCTTCGCCGACAGCCTCGTTCTGGCTTGGATGAGCGTGAATTAGACCGTCGAGATCCTCCGGGAAGGCTTCCCAAGCCACCAAGAGTTCACCTTCGCCGATCTGCTCAGACATACGTGCACCGATCGCGTGGAAGCCGACGATGGGGCCATCCTTTTGGCGAACGAGCTTGACGAAACCGGCAGCACCCAGCATCTGAGACTTGCCATTACCGGTGAGGTTGAACTCAGCAGTCTCAACTTCGCCGTACTTTTCCTTTGCTGCCTTTTCCGTCAGGCCGACCGAAGCGATTTCCGGGTTGCAGAAGGTCACACGTGGGATGTTGTTTTCGTCGAGGGTCTTCGGGTTCAGGCCAGCAATTTCCTCGGCAACGAAAATTCCCTGAAGGAATCCGCGGTGAGCGAGCTGCACACCGGGCACGATGTCGCCAACAGCGTAGATGTTACCCACGCCTGTGTGGAGACGCTCGTTAGTGATCACGAAACCGCGGTCAAGGGTGATGCCCTGCTCTTCGTATCCCATGTTGGCGGTGTTAGGGCCGCGGCCGATGGCAATCAGAAGGTATTCGGCGTCGAACTGCTTACCATCCTGAGTGAAGACGTGCACGCCGTTCGCGTCCTCTTCCACGCGGTCAAACATGGTCTTGGTCTTGAACGCAATCTTGCGCTTGCGGAACTGACGCTCGAGGTTCTTCGAAATGGCTTCGTCTTCGTTCGGAACGAGATGATCTAGGCCTTCAATAATGGTGACTTCGGTGCCGTAGGACGCCCAGACAGAAGCGAATTCGACGCCAATCACGCCGCCGCCAAGGACAACTACCGACTTCGGGACGACGTCAAGGTTGAGCGCCTGTTCAGACGTGATGACTCGCTGAGTAATGGTTTGTCCAATGGTCTTAGAGAACGAACCGGAGGCGAGAACAATGTTCTTACCTTTGATTTGCTGGCCATTGACTTCAACCGTGTCAGGACCGACCAGGCGGCCCCATCCTTCGATCGTGTCAACGTTGCGTGATGCCACTAAGCCAGTGAGGCCTTTGTACATTTTCTCAATCACGCTGTTCTTGTAAGAGTTGACAGTTGGCATATCGACGCGGTCGAAGCTGCCCATGACGCCGATGTGTGCACTATCGCGCATTTCATCAGCAACTTCTGCAACGTGCAGAAGCGCCTTGGTGGGGATACAACCACGGTGGAGGCAGGTGCCACCAACTTTGTCTCCCTCAATCAGCGCGACCTTAAGACCGAGCTGTCCGGCACGGAGTGCGGTGGCGTAGCCACCGGAGCCTGCACCGAGAATAACGATGTCGTATTCCTGAGTAGTCACAAACCTCTCCCTCGAAGTCAAGAAGTGGATGCCGGACATCTTCCAGCACTTTAGTCCTATTCTTTCATGCCTTGGCGTTCGATGCGCGCTTCTTATGGGCTGTATTTCGTTGTGTAATTAACGTTTTTGTGTCAGAGGCCAGGTTCGATTCACGTGAACCTGGCCTCTGAGACAAAAAGTTCCCTGATTTACTGAGCAACCTTTTCTTCAAGGAATGCAACCAGAGTACGTACCATGACACCGGTAGCGTTCTTCGGTGTATAGCCCCAGGCGGCATCTTGGTTAAATGACGGCCCAGCGATATCGATATGAGCCCAGGGAGTTTCGCCTGTGAACTCCTTGAGATACAGGCCAGCGACTAGCATTCCGCCTTCACGCGAGCCAGAGTTTCGCATATCAGCGATCGGGGAGTCGAGGCTCTTACGTAGTTCCTTCGGTAGCGGCATAGGCCACGTGAGTTCGCCAACAAGGTCTGCCGCGGCAACGACGTCGTCGCGAACTGAGTCCGTTCCCATGACGCCCGAATATCGCTTACCAAGTGCGATAATTTGCGCGCCTGTCAGGGTTGCGATGTCGATGACTTCATCGGGCTTTTCCTCCGTTGCCATAATCAGGCCATCAGCCATGACCACGCGTCCTTCAGCGTCCGTGTTGTTGATTTCAACGGTCGTACCGTTGCGATAGGTGATGACATCGTCAGGACGGGTCGACATGGCAGAAACCATATTTTCGGCCAAACACATCCAGGCAACGATTCGACGCTGGATACCCAAGCGGGCTGCCGCGATGATTGTTTGAAGGATCGTTGCAGAGCCGGTCATATCGGTTTTCATCGTGACCATCGAAGTCGACGGCTTCAAAGAGTATCCTCCCGAGTCATACGTGATACCTTTTCCGACGAGGGCGGTGAAACCGGTTGCGCCTTCGGGATTCCATTCGATGCGCACCAAGCGTGGTCCGTGCTCTGCGCCCTTACCAACGGCGATCAGTCCATTCAGACGCTCGTCAATAAGCTCTTGTCCTTCATAGATCTTGACCGAGAGTCCAACTTTCTCTGCCTCATCTCTGGCGATGCGGGAGTAGTTTTCCGGATTGAGATCATTGGGAGCGGTGTTGACGAGATCGCGTACACGAGCAATCGAATCACGCAGAATGGTTGCGTGCTCGATCATGACATCAGCGTCTTGTGAATGCGAAGAGTGTACCGTCATGGTGGTCACTGCAGGTTTCTTTGGTGCTGTGTATTTTGTGAAGTCGTAGGCAGCAAAGAGTGCGCCTTCGATCATGGCTTCAAGTTCCGCAGCGCTGTCATGGGCGATGGCAATATGCACTTCACTCAAGCCGGCGGCTGCGCGAACCCCTGAGCCAGTTGCCTGGCGGAGATCTTCGTGGTCTGGGTTTTCTCCGAGGCCGACACCGATCACGACAGCTCCGTTATGAACCACGGTAGTGGTCGAGCCACAGCTCGTGGGCGCATCAACGAGAGCAAAAGCTTCGCTGAGGGCATCATTTGTTGTAGCGTCTGTTAGGTTGGACGCCACGCGGACAGTTTCTCCCGTCAGCCCGACGATTGTAGGGCCAGTTGGGACGGACAAAAATTCTGAAACAGTCAAAGTACTCACGTCACCATCCTATGTCAGTGGCGCGTGATGGTATAAATGGTGCAATGAGCAAGGGCACAGGAACAAGAACTTTAATGGACAACCGTACGCGTTCGTGGGGTTGGCCAATCGCGCTGATGGGATTGCTCGCCCTGGGATCAGCAATCTTTACTTGGCGCGCGATTTTAGCTGGCTCAAGCCAATTCGTGCACGGCGATATATTGGCTGCAACGACCACGTTTGTTGCTGCTCTCGCCTGGGTATTCGGCACAGCAGGATTAATTCACAATGGGCGAAAAATGCGGCGTGTTGCCTGGGCATGTTGGATCCTCAATGCTGTCGGCACTATTTGGGGAGTTGTTGTGCCGCATTTATTTTGCTCTGTCAGCCCGTGGCAGATGGCCGGAAGGACGTATTACTTCCTCCCGGCCATCGGTACTGTGTGTGCTCTTTTGTGGCTTGCGTGGTCAGACCCTGCTCGGGTCGCCGCTCGAGGCCACTAGTTCTTCTTCCACTCCTTGTAAGCGGCAAGCGCGGCGACCCAATCGTCCTTCGAGGCTCCCTTGGGATATTCGCCGCGCGCTACTTGAGCTGCCGGCATCCGCCAACGGCGAAGATAGAATGTGCGACCGAGCATCTGTGAGAAGTAACCGCGTGTAACATGGTCAAAGCCGAAGCGGTATCCTGCCAAAATCTTGGCCTTGCGTGCGAGGAATGCGCCTTGGATCCCCATGACAATGAGAACCACGTAGATGCCCAGAGTGAAGAACATGCCAAAACGCGGGAACTGTGCCTGAAAGAAAATCGTGGGCAAGAGGAGAAAAGCTAACGGGATGAAGAATGCTCCCCAAGGCCCAGACGCATCAATGTAATCGCGTCCAAACCGGCGCCATTGCCCCTGGAAACGGGCTGGCATATGGCGTTCATCTCCGGTTCGCATTGCTTCTTGTTCACGGTGGTAGGCCTCGTCAGCACGCGCACGATCTTCGGCACGTCGTGCCTTGCGCTCTTCCTTCGACAGAGCAGTGCGATCTTGGACGAGGGGACGCTGACGACGGCGAACCTGATCCTTGCGTCGAGGGGTCGGAGCCCCTTTCGATGGAGTATGGCCTTTCGGTAGGGGCAGATCCGCAACCTGTGTTTCGTCGGTCGCTTCGTTTTGCTTCTTTGCGAACACTCGTGATCCTTTACAAGTCAAAAATTTTCAAACTCAGACCATTTTACGCAACACTTGTGCAAGCGCGATAGGCTTAAGGGCATGAATGAAATTGCAAAACGCATCGATGACAAGATGGATCACTACATTTCAGCTCTGACTGAACTTGTTGCCATTCCCTCAGTTTCTCAAGACTCCTTTAACCAATCACACATGAGCGACAGCGCCGAATGGATTGCACAGAAATTTGAGGCGCTTGGCCTTGTAACGGAAGTAATCGAGCTGGAGGTAAACGGAAAGAAAGGTCGCCCAGCGATTCTCGCCTCGCGCGAAGCTGAACCTGGGCGGCCCACAATTCTTTTGTATGGTCACCATGATGTTCAACCCACAGGCGAACTAGATTTGTGGGAACAAGATGATCCATTCACTGCTGTGCGTCGAGGGGATCGTCTGTTTGGCCGGGGTGTGGCTGATGATAAAGCTGGCGTTCTTGTGCATATTGCAGCGATTGAAAACGCTGACCCAGGGGTTGGAATCCGGGTCTTTATCGAGGGGGAAGAAGAGATCGGCTCGCCCACATTCGAAGATTTCCTTCATACGTATAAGGATCGTCTCGAAGCTGACGTGATCGTTGTCGCCGACTCAGGTAACTGGAAGGTCGGTGTGCCGTCGCTGACAACGTCACTTCGTGGCGTGGCGCAGGTGGAGGTGAACCTTGAAGTTCTCGACCATTCCCTGCACTCAGGAATGTACGGTGGGCCAATTTTGGATGCAGTGACTCTGATGGCACGTCTGATCTCCACGCTCCATGACGATGAAGGTAACGTTGCTGTTGCTCATGTGATGCAGGAAGATCTGGCCGCTGTTGACTATCCTGAAGAGGATCTGCGTCAAGATTCAGGCATTTTGGATGGCGTGCAGTTCGTCGGTTCAGGTTCGCTTGCCGGTCGCCTATGGACGAAGCCTGCGATCTCAGTGATCGGAATGGACGTCACACCCACGGCGATTGCATCGAATACACTTGCGGCAAAGACAAAAGCGCATATTTCTCTTCGCGTTCCACCTGCTCAGGATCCGGCTGAAGCTGCCCAGGCGCTGGTGGATCATCTGGTTTCACATGCTCCATTTGGTGCGCACGTCACGGTCGAGATCCTTGAGGCCGGTCCTGGTTTTATCGCCGGCGATAACACCCCAGTACAAGAACTTGCTCGTGAAGCTCTCGCACAAGCCTTCGGGCACGAGAGTGTGGATATTGGATTGGGCGGTTCCATTCCTTTTATCTCGACGCTCAAAGCCGAATTCCCACAGGCAGACATTTTGGTTACCGGTGTTGAAGACCCGGATACCCGTGCACATTCAGCAAATGAATCACTCCATCTGGGGGATTGGCGCAACGCAATCGTTGCCGAGGCTCTGCTTCTGAGCAGGCTTGGCAAATGAGAATTTTGCTTGTTGCGAGCGCTCTCGGCGGATTAGGGCCGGTGGCCGTTGCTGGACGCGCTCAGCGCGCGTGGTATGCCATTCGTCCAAACGACGATATCTTGACCGCACCAATTGCTGAGGGCGACGTTGTTGCACATGTCGGCACTGGCCTCGATGAGGTCATCGAGTACATCAATCCTGAACTGTCCTCAGTTCAGCTCGGTGATGAGCCGCGTCGAATATGGTGGAGCGGTCGCAACGAGTGGACCTGTGACCTCGCGAATTCAGTGAGCTGGACGGGGCAGTCTGATCCGCGTGGAAGCTCTGAATTCCTCGGGGCAGACATTGACCATGTGGTCATGTCCGGCGCACACCAGATTCATGTTCACGTCCCGACGATGATGCGCCACAGCGACGTCGGGCTGGGAATGTTGGCATATCTTGCCGGGCAACCGGTGTCGATCGACCCTCACGAGCTTTCAGTCGCTTTGCTTACTGTTCGACAACGTTTGGCAGGGGTTCGGCTGATCTTGACGTATCCTTCCGCTGTGACGTTAACGGGGCTGTCCGGCGTCGCACGACATTGGGAACCGGCGATTGGTCAAGAAGCAGCACTGGAGGCTGAACGTGACATTGGAACCATCGTTCACAACCTTCAGATAGCTGCTGACCAAATATCGCGCAGATCGCTCCTTTCTCACAGTTCGCCAGCCTCATCACCTTATTCAGGAGTAGGCGGAGGGCTGGGCTTGATGTTTGACCTCCTTGGAGGGCAAATACGTGAACTGGGAGCTTTTCTCACTCATCGGGGTCAAGGTTTAGGGGGAGAGCCCTTTGACCTCGTTGTGTATGTTGGTGACACTATCGGAGTGGATTTGCCCTCTGGACTGCGCGCATGTGCGGACATTGGACGTCAAGAGGCAGCTCCTGTGATCGCCATTCTTGATCGCGCCGGATTGCGTAAAGGCGAGCTGCCTCGGCTCGGTCTCAATGGAGCTTACGAGTTGCGCCAAGATGCCTACGCAGAGGAGGAAACGCCGATGGAAGCATTGGCAATGATCCCGATACTTCTTGATGAACAAGTGAGTCGTGTGGCACGAACATGGGGTTGGGACTAGAAACTCGGCGTTCATCAGAATAGGGTAGTTGAGCATAAGACCTAGATAATAGGAGGACAAGCATGACTGAAACGACCGAGGCGACGCACAACGTTGCTCTTACCGAAGGGGCAGCGCTGAAGGTGAAATCGCTCCTCGCTCAGGAAGGACGCGATGATCTTCGCCTGCGCGTAGCCGTGCAGCCAGGCGGTTGCTCGGGTCTGATGTACCAGTTGTACTTCGATGAGCGTACGCTTGAGGGTGATGCGATTCGAGATTTCGACGGTGTCGAAGTTGTTGTGGACAAGATGTCGGTTCCGTACCTTGATGGTGCAACCATCGATTTTGCTGACACGATTGAACGTCAGGGCTTTACAATCGACAATCCGAATGCCCAGGGCTCGTGTGCCTGTGGTGAATCGTTCCACTGAGTTGAACTATTGATCCAACCCCGTCTCAGCGGCGGGGTTGGATCGTGTCAAAGGAGAAAAAATTGCGTAAAATCGCCGCTTTGGCTTTTGCAGGCGCCCTCGCTGCGACTCTGGCGGGTTGTAGTACCTCGCAGCCTTCGACGAATTCGTCCGCCTCCGCGTCGGGTAGCTCTGCTCAAGTGCAATCCGTCAAACCTGATACTCACCCCGACGCCTCGACTATGCCGACAGTTACAGGGAGTGGAAAGGGAACAAAACTCGCCTTCCCTCAGTCAGCAGCGCCGAAGGGTTTGAAAGTTCTTATCACCGAAGAGGGCAAGGGGCGCGTCCTTGAACCTACCGATACCGTTGTGGCTCACTACGTTGGTCAGGTCTGGGGTAATGAGGCGCCATTCGATTCGTCTTTTGGCCGTGGCGAGCCCAGTACATTCTCACTGCAAGGGGTAATCCCTGGTTGGACACAAGGTCTTGCAGGACAGAAAGTCGGATCAAAGGTGATCCTATCAATTCCTAGTGAGCTTGGTTACTCTGATGGTAACGATCAAGCTGGTATCAAGAAGGGCGATACTATCGCTTTCTACGTGGAAATCGTTGATGGCTTTGGGAAGAACTCATCAGGTGATCCCAAAGCGAAAGTCGAAAAGACACAGGCGGATCTTCCCGTGACCTACAAGGGCGAGTTGGGACAGCCGGTGACTGACCTGAAGATTAAGGCAAATCAGAAGGCGCCCGAGGCATCGTCAGCGATCGTCATTGCTCGTGGTAACGGCCCGAAGATTGAAGAAGGTAAGACCATCTACTATCAGACCACGACGGTCGAATGGGGGTCGAATGCGAAAGCGCAGTCCACGTATGAGCTCTCTGGCCCACAAAGCGCACCATTCGTCGCAGGCAATGGCCTAGATCCGCTTAAGGGGGTCGAAGAAGGATCGCGCGTTTTCTTCACCAGTGTCGATCCAAATAATAAGAACGCTCCCGTTCAGGCATTCATTCTGGACATCGTTGCTGTTCACTGACATTGTGGGAAAGCTCGTAGCAGAGCTTTCCCACAATGTTTTTCATTTCCCACATCCGCAACAGAAAGTGGGTAGAATGGCGAAGTCTACACACTTGGAGGTTATGTCGATGACATCTATTCGAATCCTTGTCTACTCAGACAACTTGCATACACGTGAGGACGTCATCCGTTCAGTAGGCCGCAAGATTGGCGATCGCTCAATCGACTGGACTGAAGCAGCGACCCATGAAGGAGCAATCCTCAAAGTTGAGGAGGGCGCATTCGATCTGCTGATTCTCGATGCCGAAGCAGGGAAGCTCGGTGGAATCGGAGTGGGCAAGACTGTTCGAGATGAGATTGACGAGAACATGCCGTACATTATTTTGATTGCACGCCCCCAAGATCGATGGTTGGCGCGTGTAGCGAAGCCAGAAGTTATTCTGGAATATCCCTCAAATCCGCGCGATCTTTACGGCGCCGTGAAAGGCATCGTGGATTCTCATGTGACTGCCTGAAAGCGTACGATCCGCATTTTCGCCAGTCAATATCCGAAATATCTTGGTGCCTGGGCAAAATCGCCCAGGCACCATTTGTGTATCGCACAAGAGGTACCGGGGAGGGGCGTAAAGCAAATTGGGCATTATTCAGACTTGCGCTCCGTCGTCGTCGAAATCGCGTTTCGTGGGCAAGCTGAGCCAGATAGATATGACGAGCGCAACGAAGCCGATAGCGCCACCAAGTCCGGCGAGGGAAGAGGAGAGCACACCAAAGAGTCCCAGGAGCGCCAGGCTAAAGCCAGCACAGGCCAGGACGAACATAGTGACTGCCGCTGTCGAAAAAATCTGGCGCGGCTGTTCAAGGATCTCGCGGTCGAAGGTCGTGAATTCTTCTTCATCCGGCGGGCTCCAATCACGTGGGCCGTGCCCTGCCGCTGCTCGAGCGTCAGAGGAGAACTCACGTGGGACTGAACTCCCACCAAGTGCCATCTCTGCTTGTGCCTTGCGCCACTCGGCGTCAGCATCCCAATCCTTGTCCATAGGTTTCACACTAACACCCGATAGAATAAAGGCGCATTACTATTCTCAAGTATGGAAGGAAACCGATGTCTGTTCGTCGCGTTGCCCTGCTCACTGCTGGAGGCTTTGCCCCCTGCCTATCCACCGCTATTGGCGACTTGGTTGAGATCTACACTCGCGAGGCTCCGGAAGTTGAAATCATTGCTTACCAGTACGGCTACTATGGCCTGCTCAAGGGTATGCACGTCGTTTTCGGAGACGAGGTGCGCAAGAACGCTGAAGTTTTGACCCGTTTTGGTGGCTCCCCAATCGGTAATTCCCGTGTCAAGCTCACGAATGTCCAGGATTGCATTGATCGTGGGCTGGTACGCGAAGGCGAAGATCCTCTTGAGGTTGCTGCAGAGCAGCTCAAGAAGGATGGCGTGGATGTCCTTCACACGATCGGTGGTGACGACACCAACACGGCTGCGGCTGACCTGGCTGCTTACCTGAAGGAACACAACTACGATCTGACTGTCGTCGGCCTGCCAAAGACCATCGATAACGATATTGTTCCGATTAAGCAGTCGCTCGGTGCATGGACTGCCGCTGACGAAGCATCCAAGTTTGCACAGAATATTATCGGCGAACACCGCTCAAATCCGCGTATGCTCATCATCCACGAGATCATGGGGCGTAACTGTGGTTACCTTGCCGCTCAGGCTACGGAAAACTACCATGCGTGGGTGAAGGAACAGCAGTGGCTTCCAGAGGCTGGTCTCTCAGCTGAGCGCTGGGATGTCCATGCTTTGTACTTGCCGGAAATCCACTTCGATCTGGATGTCGAAGCTTCGCGCTTGCGTAAGATCATGGATGAGCAAGGCAATGTCAACATCTTCCTCTCCGAGGGCGCTGGGGTGGCTGAGATCATCGAAGAGATGGTTGAAGATGGCGAAGAGCCAGAGCGCGATGCCTTCGGACACGTCAAGCTGGATACCATCAATCCCGGCCAATGGTTTGCTAAGAAGTTCTCAAAGATCATTGGTGCTGAAAAAGTTATGGTTCAGAAGTCGGGTTACTTCTCACGTTCAGCCGCATCAAACGAAGCTGACCTCACACTTATCCGTGAAGTTGCTGAGCTTGCAGTCAAGGCTGCATTCGCTGGCACGCCGGGTGTCGTGGGGCAGGATGAAGAGAACAATGACGAGTTATCCGTTATTGCTTTCCCGCGTATTGCAGGTCACAAGCCATTTAACACTGACCAAGAGTGGTTCGCCACTTTGATGCAGGAGATTGGCCAGGAGTGGTCGGCTAAGTAGAGTGAAAAGAATAGGCGGCCGAGGGGTGCCCTCGGCCGCCTATTCTTTTCAACACACCCATTGCGCGCGGAAGTGACTAAGATATTCGTGTGAATCAACCCCGTTTGTCTTGGAAGGTGAAAGAAGCACTCTACCAGCCGGTATATCATGATCCTGACCGGCTTGAAGCAGTGCTTGCACATATTCGTACCCTTCCGCCCCTTGTTTTCGCCCCGGAAGCCGACACATTGAGGGAGAAGCTTGCGGCAGCTGGTGAAGGACAAGCATTTATTCTCCAAGGAGGAGATTGCGCAGAATCTTTCGCAACCTCGGGAGAAGAAGCAATTCGTGGCAAGGTTCGGACGATCCTTCAGATGGCGCTTATTTTGACGTACTCAGCCTCGGTGCCAGTGGTGAAAATCGGTAGAATCGCTGGACAATATGCCAAGCCACGTACCCACGCGACTCAAGTACTTGACGGCGTAGCCCTACCGTCATATTTCGGTGATGCGGTTAATGGGCACGAGTTTACTCCAGAATCTCGCACCCCGGATCCCAATCGTTTGCTCACCATGTATTCGCGATCGGCTGCATCGCTGAATCTGATCCGCGCGCTCGTGGGTGGCGGCTATGCAGATCTCAATCTCATCCATGAGTGGAATGCTGGTTTTGCGCGTAATCGAGCTTATGAGCGCTATGACTCGATGGCACAAGAAATTGATCGAGCTCTTCGTTTCATCACAGCAACTGGCGCACACGGAAAGCAGCTGCATACTGTGGACTTCTATTCCTCACATGAAGCGTTGCTTTTGGGGTATGAGGATGCTCTGACCCGTGTCGATGCGCGATCGGGGCTCAAATATGACACATCCGCACATTTTTTGTGGATCGGAGAGAGAACCCGTGACCCGCAGGGTGCCCATGTCGATATGCTCTCGCAGGTTGCAAACCCTATCGGGGTTAAAATTGGTCCAAGCGCGACGAGCGATGATCTGCGACGTCTGATTGACCGGCTCAATCCTCAAGGGGTTCCCGGTCGCCTGACTTTTATTACTCGAATGGGGGCGAGCAATGTGCGGCAACTTTTGCCACAGCTCGTGAACGCGGTGAAAAAAGATGGACGCCCAGTTACCTGGGTCTGCGATCCCATGCACGGCAACACATTTATGGCATCGGGATACAAAACTCGTCGCATGTCAGATGTCATGGACGAAATTCAAGGATTCTTCGATGTTCACCGGGCGACCGGTACAGTACCAGCAGGAGTGCATATCGAATTAACAGGCGACGATGTCACTGAAGTGTTGGGCGGTGCGAATGAGGTGAGAGAATCACAGCTTGGACAGCACTATGAAACTCTTGTCGATCCTCGTTTGAATCATGAACAATCCTTGGAACTAGCATTCATGGTTTCTCAGATTCTTACACAACGTTGATTGTGACCGTTGATCCTTTCTTCGCCTTTTGTCCAGCAGCTGGGGTTTGAGCCCGCACGGTGCCGAAGACCTCGCCCCAGAGCGCATCTGCTTCGACCTTGACTGTGAAACCAGCTTCTTCCAGTTTCTTGATTGCTGTATCTTTTTGTCGGCCAAAAACAGAGGGGACTTCAATAAGCTCTGGTCCTTTCGACACCACGAGTTTGATTGAGTCGGACTTATATCCGGTTCCCGAATTGGGCTTTTGAGAGATCACTGTTCCCTGATCAACGGAATCGGAAAATTCTTCAGTGATCTCTACTGTGAACCCAGAGCCCGCGAGCTCTTTTTTGGCTGTATCAGCAAATTTGCCTGTATAGTCTACGATTTCGATCGGTGCGCGTCCCTTCGAGACTACGATGGCGACGCTGGAGTCGTGATTGACGTTGCTTCCGCCTGTTGGCTTTTGACTGATGACATGGCCTTTGGGGACAGTTTCGGAATACTCTTCACTGGTCGTGGGTGAAAGCCTCCCTTCTGTCAGAAGGTTTTGTGCCTCGTCGCTCGCTTTCCCGACGACGTCGGGAACGGTGACTTGTTCGATCCCTTTTGAAATAACAATGGTGATGACGCGTGAAGGATGAATTTTCGCTCCGCCTGACGGGTCAGTATCCACCACTGCTCCCAAAGGCACGGTGTCGGAGAAATCTTTTCGATCCTCGTATGTAAATCCAGCTTTGGATAAGGTCGAATGTGCTGATTCAACACTTTGTCCCGATACCTGAGGAACTTCGATGCGCAATCCCGGGCCTTTGGCGAAATACCACCATGTGATTGCGGATATGCAAAGAACGAGTGCGAGGAATGCAAGCACCATAGGCCACCAACGTCGGCGGGAAGCTAACGGTGACGACGTCTCTAATTCATCGGTTATAGTAGGCGCAACTGCCGGCTCATCGATACGTTGGGTATGTTGATACGTGTCCAAAAGCTTGGGTAACGACTCTGTCTTCTGAGGTTGTGATTCAGACTCAGTTTCGATCACAGTTGTCATCACAGGTGCGCAGTCGTGTGTGGAAGGGAAAACAGGAATTCTGCGGAAGCGTAGTTCTTGAGGAATTGATGCAACGATGTCATCAAGAGCGTCAAGTGCTGCATGTGCACTTGTTGGACGTTTCGCCGGGTCTTTCGCTGTAAAAAGTGCAATTAGGGAATCAACCCCGGCAGGAATCCAGGTAGCGAGCGCGCTTAACCGTGGCATAGGCGTATTGACGTGCGCGTATGCCACTTGGATTGCAGTTTCACCTTCGTAAGGCAAAGTCCCTGCAATGAGCTCGTAGAGCATGATTCCGGTGGAATAAATATCAGAGGCTGGTGATGCCAGGCCATGGGATACGAGCTCTGGAGGTACATAGGAAATTGTGCCAAGGAGGGTGCTAGTGTGGGTTCCTTTGGGATCCGAAGCGGCACGAGCGAGTCCAAAATCTGCTACTTTTGCGTGGATGCGGGGAGTATTAACTACTGCAGATGTGTCGATAGTGGCATCGAGAAGAATATTTTCCGGTTTCACATCTCGGTGGATGACATTTTTTGCGTGTGCAACGCTCAAGGCTGACAAGACTTGGCGAGTGACTTCCAGCGCTGTGCCCAGGGGGAGTGAGCCATGCGAGCTCAGCTCCATACGTAAATTTGGGCCAGAGATTAGCTCCATCACAAGATAAGCGCGGTCAGCACCGGCAACGTGTGCAATGCCCTGATCGAATACAGAGACAATCTGTGGCGAGGATAAAGATGCGGCAGAGCGAGATTCGCGGATGAATCGTTCTACGAATGCCGGATCCTCAGCGAGATGTGGGTGAATGATCTTCAGAGCGACTTCACGGTCAAGGCGTGAATCACGTGAGCGGTACACAGTTGCCATCCCGCCTCGGGCAATCCGGGCGGTGATGTAATAGCGGCCGTCAATTGCGCAGCCAATGAGGGGATCTGATGCATTCACACGCTTAGCCTACCGAAAAACACCATGACAGCGCTTTGTCATATTAGGGGAGATAAATAATACGCGGCGGGTGATGGCCCGCCGCGTAGTGAAAGATCGATAGTGTGAGATCAGAAGCGGTTCATCGCTGCGCGAATCTTGGACACGTAGACTTTCGTATCAGGGCGCATTCCGTACTTTCGTACGCCGCCAAGACCTTGGTAGTATCCGGCAATGCCCTGGTCAAGCGACGATGCATTCGCTTGGAGATAACGAATAATCGCCACTCCAGCAGTAATGTTGTCTTGGACGTTGAGAAGGTCAAGTTTGCGGCCAACAAGACCCTCTGCCCACTTTCCAGAGGATGGAATCACCTGCATGACACCAATAGCATTTGCTGGGGAGACTGCTGTGGCATCGAAACCGGATTCATTGTAGGCATGAGCAAGTGCAAGACGTGGGTTCACGCCCATTGCTCGGGCTGTTGCGGCAACCATGTGGCGCACTTGCGCACGCGATGGGTGTGAACGGCTCACCAGGATATTTTTGTTGATGTTGGCGGCTTCCACAGTTGCATTCGCGTAGGTATAACCTGGGAAATTGTTCGTCACAAGTCGTTTCAATCCTGACGTGGTTGCGGAACGCGATGTGGAGGCCTTTGACGGTTTCGGCGCTGTTCGTGCCGGCGTGTGAGAAGAAGCCGATGCGGAGAGCATGATTCGTTGCCCAGCATAGATGCGCGACGGGTTGGTGATTTTGTTCAGCGATGCGAGCGCGGCTACGGTGGTGCCGTGGGAGCGGGCGATCGCTGACAGAGTGCCGCCGGGGCGAATAGTGTAGTGCGCCGACGCAGGAACAGCTGTTTTTGTCGGTGTTTTCTTTGCGACTGAGGCGGTCTTTGCCGGTACTGGCGTGGTCGTCTTCTTGACTACTGGTGCAACTTTTGTTGCTATGTTTGCGCGCGTTGAGGGGATACGAAGGCGCTGACCTGGGTGGATCACGTCCTTGATTGATAGGCCGTTAGCAGAGGCCAGATCGTACATTGAGACACCTGTGCGGTGAGCAATTGCCCAGAAAGAATCTCCCTTTTTTACTTGATATGTCATCTCGGGAGCTTTCGTTATGGCGATTGGTGCGGCTGTGAGTGGGGATGTTCCTGGTGCTGCGTGAGCCGCAGTGGGGAAAAGTGCCGCTGCGGTGGTTGCGAGCGCGAGTGCCGAAGCGACTGTGCGTGCCATTTTGCCTCCTAGTGGAGCCATATGTGACTCCTCGCATGTTACAAATGTGAAACATTTGAACAAGATTGAATAACGTTCAAGATGTGACTGTAGTGCAAATTGTAGTGTGTCGCTACTGGCATATCAGAAAAATCGCGTTATATTGCGCCTGTGAACATCGAATTTTTTCCTACACAATGGTTTTCTGTCCCTGAGATCGCTGAATTGATTGGTGTTAAACAGCGTGAGGTCCGCTCAATGCTTGAGGACGGGACACTGATCGCCGTTCGTCGCGGCGAGAATCATGCATGGATGATTTACGGCGGAGAGCTTCACTATCGAGATGGTGCTTACGCCCCTATTCCGGCGTTAAAGGGCACAGTGACGGTTCTTGACGATCTTGGCTTCACCAATGAAGAAAAGATGTCATGGTTGCTCGAACCCGCTCAAGAGCTTGGCGCGTCTCCGATTGAGGCGCTGGGTGAGGGCAATACGCACGCAGTGCGCAGATTCGCCCTGATGCAAGCCTGAAACTATCAGGCTTGCCGGCCCATTAATTGGCCAATCAAGGAATGGAGCAAGGGGGTCTTGATGTCGTGAGCAGCCTCAAGCGCGAGGTTCTCGCGAGACTGGATCATCGCTTCATGTTGTTCGCGTGCCCCGCACCGAATGATCAGTTCCTGGATGAGAGTAGCTTGCGAATCGCTCAGTGGCGTTCCAAGGAGTGATTCTGCTTGCTTTCGCTCGTCACCAGTGAGGAGGGAACGTGATAGAGCCAGAAGAACGGTACGTTTCCCTTCACTCCAGTCGCTTCCGACGGGTTTACCCGTCGTCTCGGGGTCTCCAAAAATACCCAGGTCATCGTCACGCAATTGGAAGGCTTCGCCCAACGGGCGGCCAACTCGGGACAACGCTTCTAGGACTTCGACGTTGGCATCGCGCAGGGTCGCGCCCAGGAGTAACGGAGATTCAACGGAGTAACGCGCTGACTTGTGTAAAAGAACTGCCATAGCACGGCGAACCTCTGTATCGGCGTCATCAGAGAGTGGCATGTGTTCACCGCGGATATCGAGATATTGGCCGAAGGCAGTTTCAGCAGTCATTGAAGCAAAGAGGGACATTGTTGCGGCCAATGCCTGTGGTGAGACAGCCTCTGCGAGAGCGATCTCTTCCATCGCGAGACTCAGGAGATAATCGCCAAGCAAAATCGCTCCCGCTGCACCGAACTCAGATGGTAATCCTTGTAATGACTCTCTTGTGTGAATTTGTGCGAATCCGATATGCGGTGTGAGGCTCGATCGACGTGTTTGTGCGTTGTCTATCAAATCATCGTGAACGAGGGCTGACAGCTGGTAGAGCTCGACGGCGGTGGCAGCGTGGAGTGGGAAATTTACGATATCGCCCCCTGCGGCTTGCCACCCCGCAATCACAAAAGCGGCACGCGTCCGTTTCCCACCTTGTGCGAGGGTCCGGAGAGGCTCGACGAATTCTGCTAGCAGGGGATGGTCAAACCGATCAGTGCGAAGAAGTTGGTTAATACGCGCAGTGATATCGGACGTGTAGCTCATAGGAACAGCGTAGCTGAGGACGTAGTTTTCCACATTCTTCCGGCGTGCTCGTCGTATCCACATCGTTGTATGAACACGAGTGACCTACCTGACCGCCGGTGTGAAATTACCCCATGAACATGACAACACCACAACAAATTATTTCCCTTATTCCCCAACTTCTTGAGTACCGGCCGCGGCGTGCTGTTGTCGCAATTATGGCGGATACAACGAATTCTGAGCCAACGCAGTCCACGATTGGGCCTATCTTGGTATGGGATCTTGAGCGCAGCTGCCTCGATCCAAAATTTCCAGCGACGCTCGCAGCCTTTGCCCATGATGTGGAGGCAGGGGAATTAGTAATTGTCTGGTATGACGATCCGACGGTTGAAACCTGCCACGAACAAATCAGTGCCATGATTATTGATGCTTGTGGTCACGTGCCCGAGCATCTCGATGTCACTACCGGGCAGAAGATACGCATAGGGGCGTATTACACCGATTATTCGAGTTATCGAATTCTGCCAGCACAAAAGGGAAGTGAGGAATATGAACTGGGACTTCCTGAACTTCGCCAATGCTCTCACCCATTTGCGCAGATTCCTGCTGTAGAGACACAAGACGTTTTATATCGCGGATTCGAGCATATTCCAGAGTGGTCAATCGCATGTGTTGAGCGTTATCACAACGAATATCGAAATGATGTGGTTGATCGATTCTTTAATTATGTGGCACGAGGGGAATTAAGCCATTTTGTCCATTGGGAAGATGTTCTGTCGCGGCTTGATCAGTGTGACCCTCAATCAACACTGCATTTATCGAAAGTTCTTCCTCGAAATACCCCACAAGTATTAGCGAGGCTCCTGGCCCACCTGACCAGATTTGACCAGCGTGATGCCTTGCTGCTGTGGGCCTTGGACTCGTCATATACGAGCTTGGGGGAAGTGAATGTTGATGATATGCGCAAGAAGCTTTATCAACTCAGTATGCGTTGCCCTTCAATGCGGCGAATCCGCTTATTGAGTTTTCTTCTGATTGAGCTCGCTCGATTGAGCGCTGACGATGATGCGCGGCCTTATGCAATGCTTGCGTACTTGTCTTGGTGGAGCGGAGATGGATATCGAGGCGCGGCTTATGAGCAACTTGCTTACGATTCCGACCCTACGTATCCCATGGCGTGCCTGTTACATCATGCGTACAGGGCAGTTCTTCCACCGCCCTGGGTGCTTCAATACCAGCGAAATAACGAAAAATGTCTAGCGACCAAAAGTCAACATTGTGAACGTGAGTGAGCTCAGCGGCGTGAAAATTTTCATTTAGTGAGATAAATCGGTATCTTCGCATAGAGGGACGGACTTTCGAAGAGTGAGGAACCGAAATGCCGATCATTGTGCCAGTGGAAGCGCACAGCGAAAACAGTGCAGCGATTGCAAAGAGCGTTGTGCTCTCGCGTGCGATGAATGAACCAATCACCGTGGTCATGAGACGGCCGCTGGGGGAGTACTCTCAGGCTGAGATCGATCAAGAAATTGATCAACTTTCTGCGATACTCGATCCAGAAGAGGTGCCATACAAGTTTGAAGCGCGTCTTGAAGGGGTAGATGTCGTCGACATCCTTCTTGGAATGAGCGAACGTGGTAAGGATGTCATCGTGGTGGCGATTGCAACGAAGCCTCAACATGGTCGCCTGTACTTGGGTAAGCAAATACAGCAGCTGCTATTGGAAGCTCCATGTGACGTCATGATCGTCCGTCAGTGACGTGCTCCACCTCGATTCCTATTTTGTGTTGGTAATACAACAAAATATGCTAAAGATTCGAAAGTTGTGTCTTCGTCTGGAATAAAAACACGCCGCGACACGCTATAATGGTGCTTTGGGCATTCATGCTCAGCCAGCAGTGATCATCTCGTGAAAGGCTACGCGTGGCAACTTCTGCTTCCTCAACTTCTCGTTCTTCTTCTGTGACATCGGAAGAGGGCACATCGGCGTCGGTGAAGAAGACCGCCGCGAAGAAGACTTCAACCACGAAGACTCCGTCGGGTACGAAAAAGAGCTCGGCGAAGAAAACTTCAACCAAAGTGACCGCAGAGGCCACCGCTAACGACGTTAAAAGCAATGTGAAGAAGGCGTCTTCGAAGAAGTCAGTAACGACTACTCAGGGAGAATCATCGGCTCCGAAGAAGAGCGCTACGACGACGAAAAAGGGATCGAAGGCGAAGAAGGAAGAAATTGTGACTCCAGACTCTGACGAAGAGGAGGAGGACGACGATTTCGCTGAAGTGACACCTGATGAGCCGACAGATCTTGAGGATGAGGCTCTTGAAGACCTTGACGATGACACTGATGATCCTGATGATGACGATGTCACAGATGACGTGCATGATGACGACGATTCGACTGAAGAGGAAGACACTGCTGAAGTCGAGGCAACGGTAGCGAAGAAAGGGTCGTACGTCGTTAAGGATTCCGATGATACGGACGAGCCTGCTCAGCGAGTTCACGTGGCCGGGGCGACGGCCGATCCAGTTAAGGATTACCTCAAGCAAATCGGTAAGGTTGCGCTTCTGAATGCTGAAGAAGAAGTTGAGCTTGCCAAGCGTATTGAAGCGGGAATGCTGGCTCAGCATATTCTTGAAACTACTGAGATTACTGATCGTAAGCATCGCCGTGAGCTTGAGATCATCTCTCGTGATGGACATGGTGCAAAAAACCATCTTCTCGAAGCGAACTTGCGTCTCGTTGTTTCCCTTGCAAAGCGATATACAGGCCGAGGCATGCTGTTCTTGGACTTGATTCAGGAAGGAAACTTGGGTCTTGTCCGTGCGGTAGAGAAGTTTGATTACACCAAGGGCTTTAAGTTCTCAACGTATGCCACATGGTGGATTCGCCAGGCGATCACTCGAGCGATGGCCGATCAAGCCCGCACGATTCGTATTCCTGTTCACATGGTTGAAGTAATTAACAAGCTTGCTCGTGTCCAGCGCCAGATGCTTCAAGATCTTGGGCGCGAACCAACCACGGAAGAACTTGCTCAAGAGCTTGATATGACTGAGGAGAAGGTCATTGAGGTTCAAAAGTACGGACGTGAGCCAATTTCGTTGCATACTCCATTAGGAGAAGATGGTGACAGCGAATTTGGTGACTTGATTGAAGACTCTGAGGCCGTTGTTCCGGCAGACGCTGTGGGCTTCACGCTTCTTCAAGAACAGCTCCATCAGGTGCTTGACACCCTTTCTGAGCGCGAAGCGGGCGTTGTTTCGATGCGATTCGGACTCAGCGACGGGCAACCGAAGACTCTTGATGAAATCGGTAAGGTCTATGGCGTCACACGTGAGCGCATCCGCCAGATCGAATCGAAGACCATGTCGAAACTTCGTCACCCGTCGCGTTCGCAGGTGCTGCGCGACTACCTGGACTGAACATACTGAGCTTATGGTCGCCATGGCGTTGCTCGTTCCCATTGAGCGGGAAGAACAGTGCCATGGCGACCATAAGCATACGTTTTATAGCGTTCTCCACGAGCTTCACGCGCGATGAACTCTCGAAAAATATCGGCGGTAATCAATGTATCGGCCAGTGCTCGGTGGTGCTCGCGCGGATACAAGCCAAGGCGCGCGGCAACGTTCATGAGGGAATGAGAACCGTCAGGCAGATAAATGCGAGATTGATCGAGTGTATCGACACCTGCAGATTGCGGAATATGAGCGCTTGAGCCGCTCATCACAAGTTCTTGATTAAGGAATCCACAATCGAAGGGAAAATTATGAGCCACAATAATGCGCGTTCTCAGAAGGGAAATCACGTACGGCATGATGTGAGTAAATGTCGGTGCAGTAGCAACATCTGTGTCAGTAATCCCATGGATAAATGACGCGCAGACGGGACGTTGAGGATTGACGAAGGTGTGGAATCGTGCCTCTTCTTCAAGGTTTTCCGAAAGCTGGATTACCGCAATTTCAATAATCCTGTCAGTCCGCCAGTCCAGACCTGTCGTCTCGCAATCTACCACTGCAAAAGAATTCACGTGGCCAGGCTAGCGTTTTCTTGTGTGCGAAGACAAACGAGTGATATTCGTCAGTTTTTCACACTTGTCACTTATCAGCCGCAGGCGAAAGGTCACATGCTGTTGGGAATTTTTTGCAACATTCATGCTTTCATGTTTGTGTGAATACGATGCAAATGATGGAACCTACTTTGACAACCGCTGACCGATGCGACGCATGTGGTGCTCAAGCGTATGTTCGAGTGACAATGCCATTTGGCGAACTCCTGTTCTGCGCTCACCATGCCACCGAACACAAGAGCAAAATCGACGAGCTTGCGATCTCAGTTCTTGATGAACGTGAACGCATCAAGAAATAAGTCACTGACATGGGGAAGTGGCCGCGCCTTCAAGGCG
>NZ_JBQJCE010000016.1:0-30303 GCF_053585065.1 Arcanobacterium sp. (ex Cirak et al. 2026) | reverse complement strand
AAAAAAAAATACTTCTCTCTGGGGCGTGCGCCCCCCCCCCCCCCGCCCCCCCCCACTTCCCCATGTCAGTGCTGTTGCTGGTAAACGGCATGTGTTACTGCTGATCGTTTCTCATCGTCTGCTGCTGGTTCTGAAGTTGCATCTGTGCAAGCTGAGTCTGCATCATGCGCATTGTCTGTGCTTCGTCGTGGCGTGTCTGCTCAAGATCGGCGAAGACGCGATTTTGGAGCTCTTTCGCAAAAGCGGCAAGCTTTGCTTTTTCAAGAATAGATACGGTCACACTTTGTACGCCGCCTGCTGGGTTTACTACTCGAAGTTCTCCTGGGAAAGTCATGGCCAAAAACATGAGACCAATTGCGACAAGGAGAAGTCCGCCCAGAAAACTACTGCGGAGCGTTAGAAGTCCAGCAAGGAAAATAAGGATGCCGATGATAAAACGTCCAATATAGAACTTTGTGGCGGTGTTCACTGAAGCGATAGTTTTGAGTGGAATGATGTTTTCGGTGCTTCCCAGAGGGATGAGGCCGAGCAAAGTATTAGGCATTTTGAAAACGAAACGTGTTGACGAGCACATGAGCTCGCCTTGCATATACCACGTCATCAATGATGGGGAGACTTTCGTTCCATAGATGTTGTTCTCGCCAGGTGCAAGTTGAAAAGATGTTTCAGTATTGACGCTCATTTGTTTTCCTTAAGTGAATGAGTATGTGCAGAATGTAGCGTATTATCGCATAATCTGACTGTCAATTAATATGGCATTTTTCCAGCTTATAGGCGTGTCATTCATGGGTTATGACACTACATATTTCATTTATGTTGCGGTTATATCTGAATCTATTTATTAAGCATCTTTGTTTTGTATCTTATGGGCGTGGCCGTAGCTGAAGGCAAGGGTGGATCCAACTGTTTCTCACTCCTCATGTGGATTTATCCACTTCCGGCGCGCATTGGGCGATCATTACGGGTTTCGCGTTAAACTCTCTAGGTGCCAAAAAACAACGAGTACAACGCGCGTCACCTTTCTGTTCTCGAGGGGCTCGAGGCGGTTCGTAAACGCCCAGGAATGTATATCGGTTCCACGGATTCGCGGGGCCTCATGCACTGTGCCTGGGAAATTATTGATAATGGCGTTGATGAAGCACTCGAAGGATATGCACATCGCATCAATGTTCGTCTCTGCAAAGATGGCTCAATTGAAGTTGACGATGACGGCCGTGGCATCCCTGTAGACGAAGTCCCGGGGACAGGCGCATCGGGTCTTGAAGTGGTCTACACCAAGCTGCACGCCGGTGGCAAGTTCGGCGGAGGGTCGTACGCGTCATCAGGCGGACTCCACGGAGTGGGGGCATCTGTCGTGAACGCGTTATCTGCGCGTCTCGACGTGTGGGTGAAGCGTGATGGCAAGATTTGGACAATGTCTTTTAGCCGCGGGGAACCGGGCGTTTTCGATGACAGCGCAGGGGTGAGTCCTGATTCGCCCTTTACTCCTGACGAGGATTCCTCGGAGCTACGAGTCGCGGGTAAGGTCGCTAAGAAGGACACGGGCACCAAAGTTCGCTACTGGGCAGATCCTCAGATTTTTCCTGACTCTGCACAGTTTTCGTATTCTGAGCTCATTGAGCGTGTGCGTGAAAAGGCGTTCCTTGTCCCAGGTCTGACGATGAACGTAACCGACGAGCGCCAGCTCAATGACAACTCAGATCGGCACGAAACCTTTCAATATGAGGGTGGGGTTGTTGACTTCGTCGATTTTCTCGCTTCCGATGCTGCCATCACGGATACGATGCACCTGACCGGCGAGGGAACATTCACGGAGACGGTTCAAGCTCTCGATCCACATACGGGTCATCTTGCACCCAAAGATGTTGAGCGTACTTGCCAGGTGGACATTGCCTTACGCTGGGGAAATGGCTACGAAACCACCGAGGAATCTTTCGTCAATATTATTGCCACACCCAAGGGTGGTACACATTTGGCGGGCTTTGAGCAGGGTGTAGTGAAAGCGTTGCGTGGAGTCATCGATTCTAAGTCTCGTCAACTCAAGCTCTCAGCCCGTGACCCAAAGATTGAAAAAGAAGATATTCTTGCAGGATTGACCGCCGTCATCTCCGTACATTTCCCGGAACCGCAGTTTGAAGGTCAGACGAAAGAAATCCTTGGCACTTCAGCAATACGCGCGATTGTCTCCAAAGTTGTTGACACGGAGTTGTCTGAGATTCTGTTGTCCAATAAACGCGATCAGAAGACCGAGACGATGCGACTGGCAGAGAAAATCGTGGCAGAGATGCGTGCGCGAGTCGCCGCGCGAACACAAAAAGAAATTTCACGGCGCAAGAACGCCTTGGAAACTTCCACGTTGCCCGCCAAACTTGCTGATTGCAGAAGCGAAGATGTCTCGCGCTCTGAGCTGTTTATCGTTGAGGGAGACTCTGCACTCGGAACCGCCAAACTGGCGAGAAATTCAGAGTTCCAAGCGCTCCTGCCGATTCGTGGAAAAATTCTTAACGTTCAAAAAGCCTCGCCTACCGATATTTTGAAAAATGCAGAAGTATCGTCGATTATTCAAGTTGTTGGCGCTGGCTCAGGACGCACTTTCGATGTTGACGCTGTTCGCTATGGCAAGATTATTTTCATGACGGATGCAGACGTTGACGGCGCGCATATTCGTACCTTGTTGCTCACGCTCTTTTTCCGCTATATGCGACCACTTGTCGAGGCAGGACGAGTCTATGCTGCAGTTCCACCATTGCACCGTATTGAAGTGGCTGGAGCCGGCCGCCGTAAGGGGGAGTTGATCTATACATACTCTGATAACGAGCTTGTGCGAGAACTTGCAAAGTTAAAAAAGCAAGGACGTAGCTATAAAGAGCCGATTCAGCGGTACAAAGGTCTGGGTGAGATGGATGCTGATCAGCTCGCCGAAACAACGATGGATCCCGCTCACCGCACCTTGCGACGAATCTCGATGGCAGATATTGAAGCGTTGCGTTACGCCGAGTCAACATTTGAGCTTCTCATGGGCTCTGAAGTTGCTCCGCGCAAGGAATTTATCGTGGAAAGCGCTGACCAGATTTCGCGAGATCAAATTGACGCCTAAGATTTTCTTGGAAGAATGGATAACAACAGGTTGCCAATGGAAACGAGAGGAGAGCCTGTGGCACAGTGGGCAGACCCTGTACGCAAGGGCGTAAGCTTTCCGCCGCCACATCTCGGTTTGGTATGGAGGCGTGCACGCGTTTCCGATCTAGAGCGAATGCTCATTCTTGCGGCTCAAGCGACGACTGGTGAGAACCATATCCGACGTGAGCCCGTGATGCTTGCTCGTCTTGCACGAATGAATGTGCTCCCTGAGTTTTCTGATGTAATCGGTGGATTTGATGCGGAAGGCGTTATGCAGGCCTACGCTTCGGTTATTGTTAATCCGCTCAATACGCCGATTGTTCGCGCACAAGTTGAAGGAGTGATCTCCCGTAGCTGGCGTCAAAAGGGGGTCGGGCGCGCTGTCCTCGAATGGCAAGATGGTCGAGCTCGTGAATTGGCGATGAGAGTGCCGGGTGCAACAGGCATCGAGATTGATTCCATCTCCGAAGAAGAAAATTCCGATTTGCGTCGTCTTCTCGCTGCTGGTGGCTTTGCTCCCGTGGAATCGCGACGCTTCTACCTGGCCGACGTCGCGCAGATGGCGGTGCTAGGGCGAGAATCTCTATCTTATTTACATGCTCACGGATACCAAGTTCATACCTTGCGCGAGGAAGATCTCGATCAACTCCACCTCATGAACAATTCTGATTGCGCAAAATCGCCGTTCTTGAAGCCTGCTGGTGATGAGGATTGGCGTTTGCTGATCTGTACCGTCAATGCGGAAGCATCAATCGTCGTCGACGATGTTGATGGTATCGCGATGTACGGTCTTGTCGAGGAGGGACGCCAAGGCGGTGGTTTGGTTCGTGCTCGAGGGATACGCCCACACCTTTCAACTGAGGTCATGTATCACGTCATTCTCGCTCATGCAGGCTTTGTCGCAACGCGTTTTTCTCAATTGCGTGTCCTTGTTGCTGATAACGAGCCGATTATCGACGCATTGAAACTTGCCGGATTCACCACCGACGGTGCACTGATCAGATATGCGATCACACTATGATTGCCGAGCGTGTCCTGGGCACTGGTGACTGCCATGCCCTAACAAAACTCATTTCTGCCTGTGAAGCGGCTCAGCGAGCGCAACTTCGTACCTCAAGTACCGAGGTAGAAGAGTATTTTTCCTCAGATTTTCCGCATCGTATTCGCGGATTCTTTTCTGGTCCTACTTTGGTGGCGTATTCGATGGTGCGTCTCCATGATCCCTCCTCGGCGCAGATGACGATGAGTGGGGGTGTACATCCGGATTTTCGTCGTCGCGGAATCGGACGACACGTGATTAGCCGCTCGATCGAAGCGAGTGGAGAAATTGCTCGTGAACAGCGGCTTCATTCATGGACAATGCGAATGTATGTCGATCGTGATAACAGCGACCTTGAGGCTCTCATGCAAGCATTTGCATTTCACACTAGAGATGCCATCGTTTCCATGCGAAAGCATATTGGCACCGGAATGCCCCAGATTTCCGATGCACACTATGTACGAGTCGGTGCGCTAGAGGAATCCATGGAAGAGGAAGCCCACAAACTTCGACGAACAGTTTTCGCTGACGCTGGAGCATGGCTCGGTCCACAGTGCACATGGCGTTTTGGTGCAATTGATGAGTTTTCCGACCGTCCCAAACTAGTGGGCTATCTTTTGGCCTCACGAGTTGAAGGATGGGCAGCTCCCGAAGCCCTTGTCGAGGAGCTAGTTGTCGAGCCACAATGGCAACGCCGGCGAGTTGGCGCTTGTCTCCTTGCTGTTGCTGAGAACGCATTTGCTAGGGAAGGGATCGGAGCGGTGTCTTTAGATCTCGATGCCGAATCTCCCGTTTATGATTCGTTCATCCAGCTCGGGTTTACCCCGGTAGCATCCGAGCGGGCATGGGGTCGCCAGTTCTCCGCTCACTGAGACTGAGCCACTTGAGTGGCCTTTAGCCAATTCCAGAAATCGGGTGGGCGAGTGCTTCTCCTGATCCGTCGCGTCGTTCATCGATATCCGGAAGAACGATTGCCTTGCCCTTTGCATCAACTGCGTGTGCTGGCAACGGTCCAACCCAGGCGTATTGCAGTATGTTTTCGCCGCGTAGGAAACGATGCGTTCGCACGCCTCCAGTTGCTCGCCCTTTCGCTGGATAGCGATCGAGAGGTGTGAGCTTGACATGTCCAGCGACTGTACCTGGTAACGCGTCTTCGGCACCTGAGATCGTGGCAACCACGTGGGCAGCTAAATCATTGCTTGGGACACAGCCAAACGCAATAACGCGGGCGTCTTGACTCAGCCTCATTCCTGCTATGCCACGTCCCGCGTAACCCTGAGGGCGAACATCGCTTGCGGGGAAACGTAGAAGCTGTGCGTCGGAGGATACCAGCACCACATCGTCGTCATCACGAGTGCTGGAAACTCCGACGACCACGTCGTCACCGAGCAAAGTGATCAGATACCCAGCATTTGCGGCGTCAGCCGCATTAGTCCGTTTGATCTTCCCCTGAGCTGTGGCGACGGCGATGATATCGTCGGAGTCCAGAGAGATGAGTCCAACAACTTTTTCTTTTGGAGGGAGGAGCACAATCTCGTCGATTGGGGCACCTGCTTCGAGTGATGGCGTCGTTTGGGTTCGTGGCAATGCCGGTACGTCTGCGACACGCAAACGTGCCACGGTACCTCCGCTGGTGACCACACCGACGTCGGTGAGATTGGAAGCGAGGATAGACGATAGAAGTGCTCCGTGGGGGACATGCCCTTCGCGGGAGAGGGGAGCTTCTCCTTCGACTCGCGCGACGCGTCCAGAGGTAGACAGAAGAACCCACGCCGGATCATCCGAAAGTTTCTTCGGCTTGCCATTGGCGCCGGTTGAGGTATCGGATTCGAGCAAGATAGTCCGACGCGGGGTGCCATAGTCGCGCGCGACATCGCTCAGTTCTCGAGTAATCAGTGCTTTAAGAGCGAGTTCTGACCCGAGAATTTCTTGTAAGTGCTCAATTGTTTTTCTCAACTCATTGCGTTCAGACTCGAGTTCGATTTGAGAGAACTTTGTTAGACGGCGGAGACGAAGTTCAAGGATGTAATCAGCTTGTTCGGCTGAGAGATCAAAGACTTCTCTCAGACGAGTCTTCGCTGTTGCCGAATCCTCGGATGAGCGGATCAGTTGAATGACTTCGTCGATGTCTGCGATGGCGATGAGCAGGCCTTCAACCAGGTGGAGGCGTTCGAGAGCTTTGTTGAGCCGGAATTGCGAACGGCGGCGAGTCACTGAGATACGGTGGTCAATAAACACCTGCAAAAGCTCACGGAGGCCAAGTGTGCGCGGTTCGCCGTCCACAAGAGCGACATTATTAATGCCGAACGATTCCTCCAGTGGAGTGTGTTGATACAGCGACGCGAGTACCTCTTCGGGAGAGGCGGCATTTTTCACTTCAACGACCAACCGCATCCCGTGATGACGGTCGGTGAGATTCTGTACCCCGCTAATTCCAGTAAGCTTCTTGTTCTGGACACCATCTTTAATTTTCTCGATGACTTTTTCTGGGCCGACGAGGTAGGGCAGTTCTGAGAAAACAATGCCCTTCTTACGTGACGTGATATTTTCGATGTGCGCGGTTGCGCGTGTGCGGAAGATCCCGCGTCCTGTCTCATAGGCTTGGCGGATGCCGTCGAGCCCCACGATCCGCCCGCCTTCAGGGAGGTCTGGGCCAGGAATATATGTCATCAAGTCATCAAGAGTGGCATCTGGATGGTTCAGAAGATACTTTGCACCGGCGATGACCTCATTGAGGTTATGGGGTGCCATGTTCGTGGCCATGCCCACGGCGATTCCTGATGAGCCGTTGACAAGAAGATTCGGGATCGCGGCAGGCAACACTTCAGGCTGCAGAAGGGTGTTGTCGTAATTGGGAACCATGTCGACGACGTCTTCGTCGAGTGACGCTGTCATTGCTAGTGCGGCAGGCGCCATCCGGGCCTCGGTGTAGCGAGATGCTGCTGGGCCGTCGTCGAGAGAGCCAAAGTTTCCATGCCCATCAACCATTGGCAATCTCATCGTGAATGACTGAGCCATACGAACCATCGCATCATAGATGGCAGTATCGCTGTGGGGATGGAGACGCCCCATAACGTCGCCGATCACACGTGAGGATTTCACATGACCGTGGTCAGGCTTGAGCCCCATCTGATTCATTTGGAACAAAATACGACGCTGGACTGGCTTGAGACCATCGCGCGCATCTGGCAGAGCGCGCGCGTAAATCACAGAGTAGGAATACTCCAAGAAAGAGGTGCGCATCTCCTGTGAAACGTCGATATCGACAATGTGTTCCTTCATGTCAGCCATTTGTCTATTATCGCTGTTTTTCCTAGCAATAGGGGGAGCGCCACGGGTGGCATACCTCGCTCGCTGTCGCGCCAGCTACCTTGAAATGAAACAATAGAACCATGATTGATTTTTCTGAGGTTGCTTGTGCGATGCGTTCTATTGGCGCTCATGGTGCTGCTCTGATTGACGATGTTTCAGCGGCTGTGGGAACCGAAGAAATTACGGCATATTTCGCGCGCCCAGAAACTGCTTTTGATGATGATGCCGTTTATGAACGCGCTGTGGTCTTTGTTCTGACCACCACTCGTTTGGTCGTTCTCTTTTCTGATATTAGCCATGATTTCACTGCCAAGGGAGAGCTCGTGTCTGATATTCAGGTCATTAGTTTGGCTCAAGTTCGCGAGCATCACGTCATCCGACGTCGCGCGGTCGATGGCGTACAGTTTGGGCAACTCAACTCCGCTGTTCTGCGACTACGATGGGGTGGGGCATGGTCCACCGAGATTTTGCCGAGCATGTGTGAAGATCCGTCCTGCACGCTTGATCACGGTTTTATCGGGATGATCACCAATGACGATTTCCAGATTTTCACTGAGCGTTTCGCCGATGCACCCTACTTCGAACCGACACTGGCTTTCATGGGGCAGCTCGAGGCAGCGTTGGGAGGTCGTCGGTGAGTGCTGAGATCACCGCGACATTCGCTGGCGCTCTCGACGCCGTCGGCTACAACATTCCGGGGACTGCCGACGCCGACGTCTTGGGTTTTCCGTCGGCCTCGAAATTGTGTTTTGTCGTCGTCGACGGCCTTGGAGCGCTCCAGCTCCAGGCACGACATGGACATGCCCCAACGTTGCGTTCTCTTAGTATCAATCGTGCGATCACGACGGTGACACCCTCAACCACTGCAGCAGCGCTCACAGCTATTACGACAGGTGAAGAGCCTGGACAGACCTCTATGGCGGGGTACACAATGCGCAATGACGCAACGCACGAAGCATTTTCTTTGGTGTCGTGGAAAGGGCACCGTTTGCCTGAACCTCGCCAATGGCAGAGCTGCCCGACACTTTTTGAACGTCTTGGTTCACGCGCTGATAAGGCACGTGTCATTGTGGCGAAGAAATATATTGGGACGCCTTTTTCGCAAGCCTTTCTTCGGAGCGCTCACATGGTGCCTGCTCAGAGCCTCGATGAACGTATCGACGCCGCCGCTCAGGCGTTGCGTTCGGGCGTTGACGTGGTGTATCTGTACTGGGAAAACATCGACAAAGCCGGCCATCGCAATGGGTGGAATTCGCAGGCCTGGATTGATGCGCTTGAAGAACTCGATGCTGGAATCCGTTCCTTGTTACGCCGACTTCCATCTGACACTCTCCTTGTACTGACTGCCGACCACGGGATGGTGGATGTGACCGAGCGGATCGACATCGCAGCTCATCAGCAACTACGTCGCGGGATTGGCCTTGTGGCAGGAGAGCCGCGCGCCTTGCATCTGTACACCACAGAACCGGATGATGTGGTTCGCAGGTGGAGTGAATTCCTCGGTGACAAAGCTGACGTGTTGACGAAATCTGATGTCGCCTCGTCTGGTGTGCTTGGGCCGATTGCCGAGCACGTTAACGATCGACTTGGTGATGTATTTGTCTTGATGAAGGGTACGAGTGTCGTGGTAGATTCCACCACGCAGCCTTCCTCAGCGATCAACCTGATCGGTGTGCATGGCTCGCGAACAGATGCCGAGATGTATGTCCCGTTGATTATGGAGGTGGCGTAAATGGCTGAGCTCGTCTTTTTCTCAGGCACGATGGACTGCGGAAAATCGACGCTGGCACTCCAGACGGTCTACAACTTCCGTCAGCGTGACCTCGCTGGGTTGATTTTCACGATGAATGATCGAGCTGGACGAGGAAAACTTTCGTCGCGTATTGGGTTGATCGCCGATGCTGTGGAAGTTGAGCCAATGACAGATTTTTGGAAGGTTGTCGCTGGCGCCCGCCAACGTGGACGCGTGGACTGGCTTATCTGTGATGAGGTGCAGTTTTACACGCGTGAGCAAGTTGATCAACTTGCTCGTATCGTTGACGAGATCGGTATCAATGTCTACGGTTTCGGTATCACGACTGACTTCCGTGCGCGACTCTTTGAAGGGTCACAGCGGATGATCGAGCTTGCCGATCGTATTGAGCGCCTTCAAGTCGAAGCACTGTGTTGGTGTGGCAAGCGCGCTACCCACAATGCGCGCACGATCAACGGGGAAATGGTCACGGAAGGTGAACAGGTGGTCGTTGGAGACACCGCTGATGCCACTGTTGCTTACGAAGTGCTGTGCCGTTACCACCATATGCGCGGGATGACAGCTAGCACGGCACATGCCGCGGAGCTGTCACCGCAAACCTTGGAACTTTAATCGTCTTTCGAATACCCAAAGACAATTTCATCCCATGACGGCATCGATGGGCGACCTTTGCGCTTCTTTGTGTCTTTCATGGAAGCTTGTGGTGAGGGTGGAACCTCAGCGGTTTCTTCTTGCTGTTCGTCCTCGGTTTCAACGATTTCGAGCGTTGCTTCGTGTGGAGTGGTGGCGCTTTCCTCTGGGTTTTCTTCTGAATCTGATCGTGAGGGGAACGCAAGGATAGTAGCGTCAGTTGCTCGCTCCACGTCGGAAGCTGCGGGATGTGCGCCGTCAAAATCAGGCATTGGGCGCGACACTCCACGTTGAGAAACAAGCGAATCAAGCATGTCCGCGATTGAGGCAGACTGTTCAGACGCGTCGTCTGAGGTAATCAGAGTAGACGGTTCTTCAGCACTATGGCGTGCTCGATGCGCCTCGATGGACGCGGTGTTTTCACTCATTTGAGGGGTATTGAGAGGACGCCATAGCGATGTGGGCGCAGGGATTTGTGTTTCGGTCAGCCATGTGGCTTCATCATTGGCGGCAACTACGGTGTGTGCCTTCATATCAATCTTCCACAGCGCGGCGTGTTGCTTTTCGCCGATAGTAAATTCCACACTGAGGAAACGCTCATTATTCTTTTTGTACGAATCCCAAAGAATCGATTCTGATGTCGCTGAACGTGCAGCGAGACGCGAACCGACGAGTTCTTCGAGGCTCATGGAACCATCTTCTTTGCTGAGCATCCACCGGCGTGCCTGCAATGCTGTGTACTGGCGTTCAGCGAGGATCGGACGAGCCAGGCCGTCAAGATCGGACGGAGGAATCGAGGTAATTTCTGAAACCTCGGCGACTGACAAGCCCGCACGGAAATGAGCCTGAATCTCTTTAGGAGTAATAGGACGAGGTTGTTCGCCGTTTTCTGGGCGGACATCCTTTCGTAGAGCGGCACGAAGTTGCGGCGTAATTGGCAAACGATAACGGTTTCCTTCGGCGTCGTTCAGGCTTAGCGCATCGCCGTCAGTCACCACGCCCAACAGCTCAAGATCGATCATATTTCCTCCCAAATCTCCAGTAACAAGAGTGCCACGAAATGGCGAAAAATGCCCATTTTTCCTATGGTGTGTTCACCCACGTCAGAGGCATTTATGAGCCGAGAACAAACGTGGACTTCACAAACGGAAAAAAATCTGGTAAAAACAGCGGGAACAAACAGGCGCATGCGAGCGCCTGCGGCGTCGGCAACTTACGCTATGAGCCGATGTCGGAAGAGAGGAAATATCGAAGGAGGTCACAATGGCCACGGATTACGATGCACCACGCAAGCAAGACGAGGAGATCAAGGAAGACTCCCTGGAAGCGCTGAAAGCTCACTCTGATCAGCAGTCTGGCACTGTCGATGAAGATGAGAACGAAGCGGCAGAGGGTTTTGAACTTCCGGGTGCTGACCTTTCGAACGTTGAGCTTTCGGTTGCTGTTATTCCTGCTCAGGATGACGAATTTACGTGTAGCCAGTGTTTCTTGGTTCACCATCGGTCGCAACTATCTCATGAAGAGAACGGTCTTCCGGTCTGCTTGGAGTGCGCATCCTGACATGCTTCGGCCCGTTCGCGAACGGGCCGTTGCGGTATTCTAGGTCAGTGACGAAACGAAAGGCGCAATAATGGGTTGGTTTTCACGCAAGAAGAATGAAAAGAACACGACAGTTGAAGAAACTGTGCAACAGGAGCCGACACATGTCAATGGTCCCTGTGACGCCTCCGAAATTACCGATCCGGAGGATCTTCTTGATGCCGGCGCATTGTTGATTCCTGCTGTCCCTGGCGCGCAGCTCCAACTCACATTGAATGAAGATCATACCGCCGTGGTCGGTGTGGTCTACGTGATTGATGGATCGGCGCTTCAACTTCAAGCATTTGCTGCGCCAAAGTCACACGGAATCTGGGACGAGGTTCGCCTTGACATGCGCACGTCGATCGCTCAGCAAGGTGGATCGTCCGTGGAAGTCGATGGCGCATTTGGTAAAGAACTTCGCGCGCAGATGCCGGTTGAAGGTGGTACCGCGCCCCACCGTTTCCTCGGAATTGACGGCCACCGGTGGTTACTTCGCGCCACTCTTTATGGCCGTGCAGGGGCTGACGACGCGGCGGCGGAGTATATTTTGCAGATCCTTGATCGTGTTGCTGTGCGACGAGGTGCAGAACCTCACCCTCCGCGTGAGCTGCTCACTCTTCAGATTCCGCCACAGATCCAAGCGAATCTTCAAACTGTCGAAGGCTAATGGCCAAACGACGCATCAATGTGCGCGGGAGCGTCATTTCGGTGACGTACCCGGGCACTTCCTATGCGCCGAATATCACTGTTTCACTTCAAGTAGGTGACGTGGTTCTGCGTCTGGTGTTTATGTCGCGCCGGCAGCTCCACGCGATCGATATTGGACAGTCACTTAATGTCCGTGGGAATCTCGTGACAGTCGAAGGCGTCCCCACTCTTTTCAACCCCTCATATTCGATTCTCCCGGAGGAAGCATGAGCGAAAAATTTGGATCACTCCTGAGCGAAGACTTCGATGCACTCCAAGCCGTTGGCGGGACACGTGGAATTATTGAGTCGTCGCTTCCAACGCTCGTTTTCCTTGTCACCTACCTTGTGGCAGATGTCAATCTCGCTTTGTGGCTCTCCCTTGTGCTCGCTGTTGCCTTTATTGTGGTTCGCGCTGCCACCCGAATCCCTGTCACACCTGCCGTGGGAGGATTCTTTGCAGCGATTGTCTCTGCTGCGCTGACATGGAGAACCGGGGAGGCCTCCAATTTCTTCTTATGGGGACTCCTGACGAATGCTGCCTACTTTGTGGCGTTTGGCTTCTCATTGCTAGTGCGCCGACCATTGTTAGGTTTTGTCATTGGAGCATTGCGTGCTGAGCCGACAGGGTGGTGGAAACGCACTGGGGTGACCCGACGCCGATACTTCCAGGTGACCGCGCTGTTCACCGCTCTGTTTGGCCTACGGATGGCGATCCAGGTTCCTCTCTATCTTGCTGGTGCAACTTCAGCGCTCGGTGTTGCCAAACTCGTGATGGGATTTCCGCTTTTTGCGATCTTGGCGTGGTTAGCGTGGATGCTTGTGCGTGACCTCGAGCCGGTTGGCGCCGTCAGCGAAGATCCGACTACGTCGAGCTCTGTCCAATAAGGCCAGCAACCACACTGACCGCCTTCTCAACGGCCTCGTCGATTTCAATGACAAGGCTGTCACCAGAGAGGAGAGCGATGTCAGGTTCGGGAATGATAGTGGCACCGGAACGAACAATCGAGACGATGCGTGAGCTCAACGGTAAAGCAGCGTCGTGTACGGGTTTGCCATCGATCGGAGCATTCTTTGCTACCGTGCCCTGAAAGAGAGAGACAGATGAATTTTCGAAGGTGAGGCGGCGTACGAGTGCGCCCGTTTCCATGGCGTCTTCGATAAAAGATCCGAGAATTTCTGGCGTGGAAACGGCGACATCGACTCCCCATGAATCGTCAAATAACCACGAGTTGGCAGGGTTATTGTTGCGAGCGATGACTCGCGGAACACCGAATTCTGTTTTGGCCAGCAAAGACAAAACGAGGTTTGCTTTGTCATCTCCGGTTGTTGCAACAAGAATATCAGTGTCTGCCATATCGGCGTCGGTGAGAACCGAGATCTCGCAGGCATCGCCGAGAAGCCAATCAGCCTGCGGAACTGATGCGACGCGCATTGCTGCAGGACTGCGGTCGATAAGCGTGACACTCTGACCCCGTGCGATCATCTCGCGAGCGATTGAGCGCCCAACAGAGCCGGCTCCAGCGATCACAATTTTCATCGCATGTCCTCCGTCGGCGGGTGATTAAGAATGCGTTGTACAGCGGCTGCTCTCACCGTGGGAACAACCATGTGTAACTGGTCATCGTCTTGAAGAACCATCGAGGCAGTGGGCAAAATTCCCTTATTTGCGCGAACGACGTAGGCAACGCGAGCGCCAGTAGCGACTTCAATATCACCTAGTTCGGTTCCGTACCATGCGTCATCAATGTCGACATCAATGACGCAGATGCCAGCAGCAGAGTCAGAGTAATCTTCGTGGGGTCCAAGAGGGATCAGTGCGCGCAGCATATGTTCTGCCGTCCATGTCACGGGAGCCACAGTGTCAATTCCGAGGCGTTGATAGATCGCAGCGCGTTGAGGGTCATAAATACGCGTCACGACATTTTCTACGCCAAAGGTGTCATGAACCACTCGCGCCGCGATGATATTCGAGTTATCACCTGAAGAAGCAGCAGCGAAAGCGTATGCCTCGTCGATTCCTGCTTGGAGGAGGACATCGCGGTCGAAACCATGACCTGTGACTTGTTGTCCTGGGAAGTCCTCAGGTAGCCTGCGAAATGCCGCTGGATCTCGGTCAATAATTGCTACTGAGTGTCCACGATTAGTGAGATCAACTGCCAGTGTGGATCCCACGCGTCCGCACCCCATCACCACAAAATGCATTCCGGAGAGCTCCTTTGCATGAATCCTGGCGTAATGTGTTTCCTGATGTCCAAGAATAGAACAGAATTGTCAGTATCGCGAGCCTCGTCACTTGTGCTGATCGGGCTCAGTGCACTCATTGTGCCGCAAACGATGTTACGCTCGATGCCTCAATTTCATGCTGATTGGCGGATTTTCCTCGCTGTCCTCGTGGGCATCGCGGCATTTTTTGCTGTCGTTTTTGGACTTGCGCAGGTGCGTCGTATCGTGCCCCGGCGTTCTCTCCACCAACTTGCGCGCTCTTATCTTTCACCACAGACAGCAATTATTGTGGCCTCAGCGCGGATCGTGGCATACGCAGCACTCTCGATCCTTGGCACGGAACTGACTACGGCTGCGCTCATCCCATTCGTGGATGTTAGCTCCTTTGCTCCATGGATCGCCTCAGGAATCATCACGCTCATGGCTGTGGTTGTTCTCTTGCGTCACTGGGTGGGCGACCTGCGATGGACTGTCCTGTTTATGGCGGGTGCTCTTGTCATGTCCGTGATGGTTCTTCTTGTTGGCCTGTTGATGGAAACGACGGGAGGAATCGCGTGGCGTGAGGTCGCAACAGCCCGCCTCGACGTCCTTTCAACTGCTGCGACGACGTCTCAAGGTGGTTTTTCAGCCGTCGTCCTGGCCTCTCTATTCCCGACGGGAGTGGTTGTTCTACTCGCTGAGCGGATCATGGTGCCTGCTCAGGAACGACGCGTCGACGTCCGGCATCTGACGATAGCTTTCGTACCGTCTCTTCTTATTATCCTCGCCACCTTGTATTTAACGGTCATTCTGCAACTTCCTGGGGAGCGTTTAGCTCTTCCGATCCTGTCAATGGCGACAGCATTCATGGGAGTTATCACGCAATGCATCATGGCAGCAATGATTGGTGTCGCAGGCTTGTCAGTGACATTTATGTCTCTTCGTCAGTTGCCTCGACTGATTCGTGAGCTCGCGGTTGACGGTCTGGTTCCCAAGCGACTCGCGGCGCGCGACGCCGTCGGATCTCGAAATATTATTCTTGTCGTGATCGTAGTGATCTGTGCGGTTGCCGTGCATGTTCTGTCATCTGCGCGCATCATGCCCATTACTTTTGTCGTTGCCACGTTCGTCATGGGACTTCTGGGCTGCGCCGCTCTCGTCAGTCGCGCTAAAAGTCAGTTGCGTACCTCGACGATTTCTGATGTACGTCGTCGAGCTCATCTGGAAAGCTGGTTATTCCGTCTTTATGGAGTACTTGCGACGGTCGTTCTGGGCGCTGTAGCGTACATGGAGCCACTGTGGATGGCAGTCGATATTGCGACACTGCTTGTGCCTGGTGCTTTTCTTGTTGCCTTACGCAGAGGGCAATTGCGTATCGCAGATGAGCTTTCGGCTGACACATTGGGGGCAGGGCGTATCATCCCGGCACGGGTACGGACCTATGTTCTTGTTTCGCGCGTTGACGATCCCACACTCGAGGCTCTTGATAAAGCTCGCGCATTGCGATCAGCGTCAATTGAAGCACTTGCTGTTGACATCGATCCTCACCAGACTCGATCGATCCGTGACAGCTGGAAACACGGTCAGATTGCGATCCCCTTGACCGTCCTAGGGACGCCACGAGGAGCAGCGCGTGGACCAGTGATCGAGTACATTCGTTCTGTGCGTCAGCTCCACCCTCAAGATCTTATTATCGTGGTCAGCCCGGTGGTTATCGGCACAGGCGCGTGGCAAAGATTCGTGGTGGCACATACAACCCCAGGGATCATTTCCGAGCTACGGATGGAACCCGGAGTGGCAATCATGGAAGTTCCTTTCCATATGAATGATTCCGAGAGCGAAAAAGAGGAGAGCAAGTGAAGATTGAGATCACCGATGTCGCTCATGGTGGCGTCTTCGTTGGGCGTGTCAACAATGAAGTTATTTTTGTTCGTGGGGCGTTGCCTGGCGAGGTGTGTGATATTGAGATCACGAAGAAAAGATCGAAGTTATCTTTTGCTCGTGTCACTCGCGTCCTTGAGGCATCTGAGCATCGCGTCAAAGAACGCTGGCCCGACGGGGCGGCAGGCGTGGTTGGCGCAGCGGATTTCCAGCATTCTGATCTGGCCTACCAACGTGAGCTCAAAGGTGATGTCATTCGAGCCCTGGCTCATCGCGTCGGCTCCTCACAATTGGGGGAAGCACTGAACAGCCTGACTGTCGAACCCGTCGATTCAACTGACGGTTGGCACAGACGCACACGTTTCGACCTCGTCAAACTCCCCCAGGGCGTGGGTATGTACAAAGAACAATCCCATGAACTTGTCCGTTTAACTGAACAGCCCCTGGCTGTTGCGGAATTGGAAGCCCTCGATCTCTATGGGTCTGCATGGGATGATGTGATCGCTGCTGGTACTCGAATGCACGTGGTGGCGCCGGCGTCAGGACCGAACGTTGTGGTTGCAGGGAAAGACGTATGGACAGCGTCCAATCTCCGAACCCGAGCGAAGCTCATCGAACGTGCCACAACCGAATCAGAGATTTTCGACTACGAAGTCACGCCCTCGGGATTTTGGCAGGTTCATGCGCAGGCTCCGAGTGCGCTGTTGCGTCTTGTCTTGGCAGGCGCCGACGTACACGAAGGCGACCACGTCGTCGAACTCTTCTCAGGCGCTGGCCTTTTCTCGCTGCCACTGGCAGCGGCTATCGGCCCTACGGGAAGACTTGTGACAATGGAGGGAGCGCCGACGGCGGTGGCTGATGCACGTGCCAACCTCGCCAAGTTTTCCAACACGACGTTCCACACAGGAAGAATCGATGTGCGTCACATCAGAGAACTCACAGAATGTGCTGACGTTGTGATAGCTGACCCGCCGCGATCGGGGTTGGGGACGCAACAGGCGAAGGCGCTCGCGGCCTGTGGAGCACGTCGGATTGTTGTGGTCTCCTGTGATCCTGCGGCAATGGCACGTGATGCAGCCACCTTGATTGCACACGGACGTGAACTGCTCTTATCACGGGCACTGGACATTTTTCCGCAGACACATCATGTCGAGTGCGTGTGTGTCTTTGGGGAAGCATCCCCGCAGGGAGCCGCGTAAGATTCACCAAGTAGGCTCTTTAGCACAGTTGCCATGAGCGGAAGCGAGGAGGAGTGCATGACGATTCTTGAAACGATCACCAGCCCGGTGGATCTGAGGACTCTCAGTGATGATGAATTGCTGATTCTCAGCGAAGAAATCCGGCGCTTCCTTGTTCAACACGTCTCGGCAACTGGTGGACACCTCGGGCCTAATCTTGGCGTGGTGGAACTGACTATTGCGCTCCACCGAGTTTTTGATTCGCCAAACGATAAGCTCATTTTCGACACCGGGCATCAAAGCTACGTGCACAAACTCCTCACAGGACGCCACAATTTTGACAAGCTTCGTCAAAAAGGCGGACTGTCAGGTTACCCTTCGCGTGCTGAATCTCAACACGATGTTGTGGAAAATTCTCATGCCTCTACAGCGATTTCCTGGGCGGATGGTGTAGCACGTGGCTTGCAGCTTTCCCATCAGAACAATCATGCAGTGGCAGTGATTGGTGATGGCGCAATGACAGGTGGAATGGCTTGGGAAGCGCTGAACAACGTCGCTGAAGACCCAAATCGGCCAGTCGTTATCGTATTGAACGATAATGGTCGCTCCTATTCACCGACGGTAGGGGGAATTATTCGTTCGCTTGATCCGGCGCGTAAACTCGATTCGGTTCGTGTGTCTAAAAACTATGAGCACTTCCTCGAATGGGGAAAACGAACTCTCCAGGCTGGTGGTTTGCCAGGGCAACTCACCTACGGCGCACTTCGAGGATTTAAGCGTGGAATGAAAGAAATGTTCGTGGACGCCGGAATTTTCGACACCTTGGGTGTGAAATACATTGGTCCGGTGGACGGACACAATATTACGGATCTTGAAGAAGCGTTCACCATGGCACGCGAATTTGGTGGGCCGGTGGTTGTCCATGCCATTACCGATAAAGGACGCGGTTACAAGCCAGCTGAGACAAACGAAGACGATCGGTTCCACGCAATCGGAAAAATTCATCCAGAGACAGGTCTCCCGATCGCTCCTTCGCGTTTCGGGTGGACGAGCGTTTTTGCTGACGAGATGTTGTCGATCGCACAGGAAAATGAAAGGGTCGTTGGCGTCACTGCAGCGATGCTCAACCCTGTCGGTCTCAAACCATTCAACGAGGCATTCCCTGAGCGCGTTTTCGATGTTGGGATTGCCGAAGCCCATGCGATGACAATGTCTGCTGGCTTGGCACATGCGGGATTCCATCCAGTCCTCGCTTTGTATTCGACGTTTATGAACCGCGGATTTGACCAACTGCTGATGGATATTGCACTTCACCGTGAACCAGTGACCATTGCATTAGACCGCTCAGGTGTCACAGGTGACGACGGTGCCTCGCATAACGGCATGTGGGATCTCGCTCTTGCATCGATAATCCCTGGTCTTAAAGTGGCGGTACCGCGCGACGAAGCAACGTTGCGTGCGCAGTTACGCACCGCCGTCGGTGTCGACGGGCCGACATTGCTGCGTTACCCCAAGGGGCCAATGCCACAGCCTCTGCCGGCGGTGCGATCAGTAGGGGATGTTGACATTCTCATCGATAGTGAGGATCCTCATCCACTGATCCTTGTTGGTATCGGCGTCTTAGCTCACACGATGGTCGAGGCGGCGCATGCTCTCGACGTTCCAGTGATGGTTGTTGATCCGACGTGGGTTCTTCCTGTTTCTCCGGAGCTGACGCAACTTGTGGCATCTTCACGTGGCGCACTTATTCTCGAAGATGGGCTCGCCGATGTTGGTGTCGGGATGCAGATTGCACGTTCCGTGCGTCAGAGCGGGTCTGATGTTCTCATTGAGAATCTTGGTATTGGAAAAGCATTCCTCACTCATGCAAGTCGTCAAGAGACCCTTCATGAGCAAGGAATGGATGTTGCAGCGGTGGTCGCTGCTGCCGGTCGGATCACTCGGTAACTCAGCGAATCGCGGCTAGGAGGGGTGTGACAATGTCAATCTGCCAGGGTCGCGCGCCGGCACTGGCCAGTGCACGCGTCAGATCTGCGGAAGAATTCCATCCATTCCATGCGATAGTTTTCTGAATTAGCGGTTTGAGGAGAATATCTTGGCGGATTGAGAGTTCATCAGCAGCCGCGAAGATCTTGTTGCGAACGCTGTGCCAACGCTGCCCGGCCTCAGGGTTGAGATTGTCCCATCGATGTGTTGGTGGGAAAGGATCGCGGTTGGGATCGCGAAACTTTCGTGCCGGCAACTCAGATTCAGGCATATGCCAGGCCTCGTCGATCGCTTTCCAGAATGCATCAACAAGTTTCTGGCGTTCACGGCTCCGCATTAGGCTTGAACGCTGAAGATCGGATCGAGAACGAGGTTTGTGCCCTGCGAGTTCGCCGATAAGTTTCGTCGGGTACACCTGAGAAGGGCTCACATCGCGTTTTTGAGCGATGGCGTCGCGTGCTTTCCACAGGCACGAGATCATTGCGAGTGCGCGTTGATCTTTGACACCTGCTTGACGTGCAGCGCGCCGCCAGGGTTGTGCTTTGGGTGGTTTTGGCGGACGCAGGCGGATTTCTTCGCACTCTTGTTCGAACCACTCCAACCGGCCAGCATCTGTCAGAAGTTGAATCATTGAGTCGCGTAATTCGTGAAGGAGCTGGACATCGAGAGCAGCATACGAGCGAAGTTCGGGGGCAAGAGGACGCACTGACCAGTCAGCATTGGAATGCTCTTTGGCAAGGAACCAGCCGAGTCGATCGGCGATGAGATATTGAAGTGATGTGTGATCGTATCCTAAAAGGAGAGCAGCCATCTCAGTATCGAACACTTTGGCAGGCTCGAGTCCAAGCTGACGCAAGGACGGCAGATCTTGATCTGCCGAGTGTAAAATCCATTCACCAGACAGTGAGTCGGCGAGCGGAGTTAGACGATCTTCAATCCCTACCGGATCGATCAAATAGATTGGCGAATTTTCACTTTTCACCTGGATGAGGTAAGCGCGGTCAGAATACCTAATCCCCATCGCTCTCTCGGTATCGAGAGCGAATACACCACCAGGGGAAGTGGAGAGAACTGCTGCGACGGCGTCGATATCAGTTGTGACCGCAGGGATGCCATCAAATGGTTCATTGAGAGGACGAGCGTCAATTTCCTCGCTCAAATCATTGCCACCTTTCGTCGCAGACTTGCGACGTTGTCTGTCCACGGACCAAGCCCAGCAAGTTTTGCTGCAAAATCTGCCCATCCGAGGAGATGCTCTGTCAAAAATTCGTTGTTTGGTGTCCACGATGCACGAACCTCGAGTTCTACCTGTGAGGTACCCAAGACCAGACCGCCGAATGTTTCATTGAAAACCCGCGTGACGGTGCCTGAGAAGCTATGGTAGGACGCCCCGTGCTGATCTAAAGATTCAGCCAACCATGTCCATGCTACTTCGCCCAGGAGAGGGTCTGCAGCAAGTTCAGAGTCCATTGGCGCTTTCGCATGGAGCACAATACGAAAATTACCGTTCCATGCAGGTTGTCGATCAGGATCGTGGAGCACGATAAACTTTGCCTCCCCGAGGTGATGAGCTGGGTTGAGATCGAGACTATCGTTGACTTCCGCCTGGAGTGCCACGGTCCATGGCGCAATCTGGGTCGGCGGCGGAATCTGAACCACGTGCAACTCGGGACGGAATTTCTGACCACGAAGTGAATCGAGGGCAGTGAGAAATTCCTGAGGCGTTTGCATATGAAAAACTCTAGAGGGGTGAGCGTGCAAGTGTGGAGTGGCGCGCCGGGTAGTATAGAACACGGATTGTTGAGGAAAGGGATGTGATGAGCCGTTCGCAGTTTATTGAAATCGATGCACGCGAGTTAGATTCACTGGCACAAAGTGCTGCAGTTGCGTTGCCGCTGGAGCAATCAGAAGCATGGGATCGCTTTGATAAGGTAGTTGAGGGACGCGAGCCGTGGCGCCGTTTCAAGTGGATGCTCGACGGCGAAGTCGCAGCAGTGATTTCTCTGACGCTGTTGGAAGGGCGCGGTTTTACCTACTTGTGGGCCAAGCATGGACCAATTTGGTTCGCTGAGCCGACCCCCATGATGGAACGGCAATTCCGCCGGGGCCTCGCACGGATCGCGCGTGAGTCTGACCGATCATTGGCATTTATTCGACTCCATGCACAGCCAGCGGAGGATCTTGCAGATTTGCTTCAATCGGTGACGTACGATCGCACTGTTATACTCGATCTCACACCGAGTGATGATGATCGTCTTGGTGCTATGAAGAAACGAGGTCGCCGTGATGTCCGCAAGGCACTGCGTGACGACACGATGGCCGCAGCGGAAGAAACTGAGCAGGCTCTGGATGTCTTCCCACAGCTGTATGAGCTGTTGGTGGAGACCGGCTCACGTGACGACTTTGGAATTCTTCCTCGTCATATCTATGAACAGATGCTCACCGCTCTGGGGCCAACACATGCTCGACTTTTCACAGTCCGGCGCGAAGGTCGCCCACTGTGCTGGGGAATCTGTACAGTCAATGGCACACATGCTTCCTACTACTACGCGGCGTCGAATAAGGAAGGCCGTCGAGCTGGAGCACCGGATTTATTGGTGTGGTCGATGTCGCAGTTCCTCAAGGAATCGGGCGTTGAAGTGTTCGACTTGATGGGAATCGATTCAGATCGCGCCCCACAGCTTGCGGGCGTACGCGGTTTTAAAACGAAGTTCACAGAAGAGACGACACAGATTCCTGGCGCGTGGGATTATCCGTTGCGCCCCTTGTTTTATCGTGGCCTTGTGGCAGGACTCAAAGCGAAGCGCCGTTTGATTGCAAAATTGCGAGCCCGCTCCCGCTGAATGTTACTGTCTGCGCTGAGATGCGCACAGGTTCCCACGAGAGCACGACACTTCGATCCTCAACAGGAGCGTTGACAGTATTGTCATGATCCACTTGAGAGAACACCACGAGAGTATCTCCACGGCGTAGCCATCCTCCGTAGGCGTCGACGTGCGCTGTCGTGGCACTGCGGTCGCCGCTGGCAATGTCGGGTGTTGATTTTCGCAACGCGATGAGCTGACGAACAAATTCGCGTATCCGTTTGTGAGTAGGCAACTGAGCTTCGTCCCAGTTGATATGGCCAAGATCGAATGCCTGGCGGGATTGAGGATCGATCATAGTCTCGTTGTCACTGGTGAAACCCCAATCAGAGAATTCGTTCATTCGGCCAGCAAGGATATGTTGTCCAATTTCATCGCTGAAGTCTGTGAAGAATGGAAAACGTTGTGTCGTCGCCCATTCTTCCCCCATGAATAGCATTGGTGTAAATGGGCTCAAAAGAATGAGGCCACGCGAGAGCACAATCTGCCCAGGTGAAAGTTTCTCGGTTGGACGGTCAGACAGGTACCGGTTGCCGATTTGATCGTGGTTTTCGTCGTACACCATCAGGACATGTCCACTGACATTTGCCGGGAGCGGTGCCCCGGACTTAACTCCACGGAAACGCGAGATCTGGCCGATACGCGTGAATCCGTCAGTGAGAGCCTTCTCTAATGTTCCTGGTTCGACGTAATCCTGGTAGTAGGCGTTTGTCTCTCCAGTGAGCCACACATGTAACGCATGATGGATGTCATCAGCCCACTGTGCGTCTGCTCCTCGGCCGCCTGCCGACGTCGGCGTAAAAGTGACAGGATCGTTCGCATCCGATTCGTAGACGAGCGTGAATGTACGCCCGCTACGGGCTGATGCTTCGCCGACGGCGTCGGAAAGTTCCGCGAGAATGTGGCGCGAGGAGTCATCGTACAGATAGTCAACAGCGTCGAGTCGAAGAGCATCAAAATGGTAGTTCTCGAGCCATTGCAGCGCATTATCGATGAGGTATTGGCGAACATGGCGGGAACCAGGCGCATCCATATTGACTGCTTCACCCCAGGGTGTGTGGTGATGATCGGTGAAATATGGTCCAAACTGTGCAAGATAGTTTCCATCTGGCCCGAGGTGGTTGTAGACCACATCGAGTGCCACCGCCATCTGACGGGCGTGAATTGCGTCGACCAAAGTAACCAGATCCTGTGGAGTTCCGTACACGGGATTGATAGCGAAGAGAGAAACACCGTCATATCCCCAATTCCGGGTACCTGGAGTCGGGGCGATCGGCATTAACTCGATGACGTCGACCCCCAGCTCGCAAAGGTCATCGAGTTTGTCGATGAGTGCAGTCAATGTTCCCTCTGGGGTGAAGGTTCCCACATGGAGTTCGTACCAGACACGTCCCGTGAGATCACCAGCGTCGCGATCATGGTGAAAGACGAATTGGGACGGGTCCACAACGACGCTTGGCCCGTGAGGCCCCTCGGGCTGGCACATCGATCGGGGGTCAGGCAGGTTCATTCCACCGTCTAAACGAATGTGATAGCGCTCGCCCGCAGGGAGATCAACGCTCCACATCCCGGCATCCTCAGGCGTGGCCAGAACTGCGCTTTGGCTGGTCAGATACTCAACGGTGTGCGCATATGGCGCCCATAATGACAATTTCATGCGCGAACCAACACCACTACGGGGAAACTGTCAATCAAATCTGCCAGTTTCATCACGCCTCCATCAATGAGGCGATCGGTAAGAACATCACGCCACTTGCCCTCGGGCAAGACCACCGTGTGTGCGGAAAAACCGCCATTTCGTTCCAGTGAACCGGCAAACCGTGTACCGACAGTGATGAGCTGAGCAACGTCGTCAGCATCAGTACGAGCGAAGGCAAGCGCGTGACCGGTCGATACGGGCAACGCAACATAACCCCACTGTGGTGCCGCGAGATGCATGTCCGCGCGCAAACGCGCCAGACGCGAGGTCAACCAGAGCTTTTCCTCATCGAGCGTAGGACGAGAGGGAAGACCAGTGTTATCCAGTGCCGATAGGGAAGCGGCGAGTGAAACAAAATCTACGGGCCGGCGATTATCCGGATCGACGAGGGATGTACGAGTGATTTCCTCGCCTTGATACATGTCCGCAACGCCCACGCCAGTGAGCTGGAATGCTTTGGCGGTGAGGAGGTAGCTTCGTGCTGCTGGAGCAATGCGTCGGGCAAAGTCGCCGATGATAGCGCGCACATCCTCATGGGAGTATATTGCGTCGAGGTAGGCGATCATGTCAGCTTCGCCAGCTGCATTTTGGGATGTCCATGTGGTCCACAACTTTTGTTCACGAGCCGCTTTGAGGAAGTAGTCACGCAGGCGTTCGAGATCGAGAGGAGAATCATCCACCCAGGTTCCCAGTAGTGTCTGCCACATCAAGTTTTCAAAACGTCCATCCAGCTCAGCCGGCCGAGCGTCGGCGACGGCGGCACGTGCGGATGCGAGCGCTGCACTCCAATCAGTAGCGAACTCGGCTAACACAGCAATACGCGCACGGGTGTCTTCCCCGCGCTTGGTATCGTGAGTGGACAGAGTTGTCATCGTCGTCGGCCACGCTTCATGAAGCTGCGACTCAAAAGCATGGAAGGTATCTGCCGAGGTCACAATGTGCGCAGGTCCGTGTCCGACTTCATTTGCGGAAGTTAAGGGAGTGTAACGGTAGTAGGTGGTGTCTTCGACGCCCTTGGCCATCACTGCACCAGCGACTTGTTGGAAACGCACGATCGCCTCATTGCGTTTCTCTTCGTGAGTACGACCCGCTGATCCCACCTCATACCCGAGGAGAAGCTCAACAACGATCGATAACGTTTCGCTGCGGAATTCATCCAGATGCGCATTGGCGCGCTCGGCAACGCTACGTAGGAGATCTTCGTCTTGTGGATCAGGGCGCTCCCCGGGAACGACATAGGCACGATACCGAGGCATATTGACCACCAGTTCGACAAGTGCCTCTTTGACCGAACGGAATGTATGATCGCGCAGGCGGACATCTGCATGGCAGATTTCCCAGATTAAGGTTGCCAAGCGGTCAACTTCAGCAAAAAGCGACTCTTTGATGATCTGGAGTTTTGCTTGGCGTTCGACAGTATCGAGCGATTCGACAGTTCCTGATTCTTCGGTATAGATCTGAGTCAGATGTGTGATTCCCGCAGGCTCAGTCAGAACACCACTGATGTGTCGCAACGAGTCATAGCCCGTGGTTCCGGACACTGGCCAATCAGATGGAAGGCGCTCAGCTCCTTCAAGAATCTTTTCTGCGACGATCCATGCGCCACCTGTTGCATCGTTGAGGCGGCGGAGATAACCGCGCGGATCAGCCAAGCCATCAACATGATCGATTCGGAAGGAATCGATATAGCCAGCGTTGAATAGCTCCAATAAAAGAGCATGGGAATGATCAAAAACATCCGGATCTTCCACGCGCACGGCAACGAGAGTATCGACGTCGAAGAAACGGCGATAGTTCAATTCATCGTTTGCCACACGCCAATAGGCAAGTCGGTAATACTGGCGATCGAGAAGCTCCGCCAAAGGTAGCGACTCAGTGCCTGCGCGCACAGGGAACACATGATCGTCATAGGACAACACTGCCACTTCGCCGTCGGCTTCAAAACCAGGAACAACCATCTTTTGAACGGTAATCTCACCCGACGTCAGAACATTTCCGATTCGGTCGCCCAAGACCGCGAGCAACAAACCATCTCCTGCCTCACTGGGTTCGAAGTCGAACCACGTACTGAAGCGCGAATCGTGTCCGTCACGGAGCATCGACCACAACGCAGGATTCTTGAATAGTGGAGTCGGAACTGCCATGTGGTTGGGAACCACATCGACGATGACACCGATACCCGCATCATGTAAAGCGCGTGAGAAGCGCTCGAACCCCTCGCGGCCGCCCAACTCTTCAGAGATACGCGAGTGGTCGACGACGTCGTAGCCATGTGTCGATCCAGGCGCGGCTTGAAGAATAGGGGAGAGAAAAACGTCACTGACACCCAAGGAAGACAAGTAAGGGATAATCTCCTGTGCCTGCGCAAAAGTGAAATCTGGATTCAGTTGAAGCCGATACGACGTTGTTGGTATGCGTTTACCCACTGACGGAACGTGCGTATGATGTCGGGAATTCTCGTTCATACTTGTCAGACTACGCGCGTTTGGACACCAGAGAGTGACACGATCGCAATTTACGCGATGAGCCGAGGACAACACAATTGAGCCGGAGAGTAAAAGGTGGCCCGGCAACGCGTTGCTACCGGGCCACCAATGAACGTATGACTTTTCTCAGGAAGGATCAGACGGAGAAATATCCTTCTCCTCGATCACATCCGAATCAGGAGCTGTGAGCATTTCGAGAGTTTCTTTCGAAGTATTGACTGCAACGAGCGTGCGGCGCTCGCGGCGCAGAACCACGACTGAACGTGAGGCGACCTCAAAATCATCTCCAGCGTTCATCTGTTCGGGAACTTCGAGAGAGACATTCGTGGCGAGGACTTTATGCCATGTGCCCTGTGGGGTGTTCTCATTGAGAGGAAGATGGAACGACAGATTTTCATCAGAGGCATTGAACGCCAAGATGAAATCGTCGTCTTTGATTTCTTCTCCGCGAAGATCTGGTTCCGCGATGCGATCTCCGTTGAGGAAGACCATAATCGAGCGAGCATAGGAGGTACCCCAGTCGTCGTCGGCCATGACCTGACCGTCGTTGCGCATCCACTCGATATCTCCACGCTCGGATGTGCCGCCGCGATCAGCGTCGCCCTGGAAGAAACGACGACGTCGGAAAACGGGGTGTTCCTTGCGCAGTGCGATCGCACTGCGGACAAACTGATAGAGGTCACGCTTGGCGTCATCAATCTGCCAGTCAACCCATGAGATCTCGTTATCTTGACAGTAGGCGTTGTTGTTTCCGCCCTGGGTGCGGGCAATTTCATCGCCGTGCGAAATCATCGGAACGCCTTGTGAAAACAGGAGCGTGGCGAAAAAATTCTTCATCTGCTGGAGACGAATTGCTTGGATCTGTGGATCATCAGTTTCGCCTTCGGCTCCCATATTCCACGAACGGTTGAAAGATTCACCGTCGCGGCTGTCTTCTCCGTTGGCCTCGTTGTGCTTCTCGTTATAGGAGACCAGGTCACGCATGGTAAAACCGTCGTGTGCTGTGACGAAGTTGATCGAGGCGAATGGGCGTCGACCCGAGTTGGCGTAGAGATCCGAAGATCCGGAAAGCCGTGAGGCAAACTCGGAAAGTGTCGATGGCTCTCCTCGCCAAAAGTCACGCATAGTGTCACGATACTTTCCGTTCCATTCTGTCCACAGAGGCGGAAATTCGCCGACGTTGTAACCGCCTTCACCCACGTCCCACGGTTCCGCAATGAGTTTGACCTGGGAGATCTCTGGATCTTGCTGGATAATGTCGAAGAATGATGACAAGCGATCCACAGCGTGAAGTTCGCGGGCGAGGGTTGACGCCAAGTCAAAACGGAATCCGTCAACATGCATTTCGCGAATCCAGTAGCGCAAGGAATCCATGATGAGCTGTAGCGAATGCGGCGAGCGCATGTTCAGTGAGTTTCCTGTGCCTGTGGTGTCGAAGTAATGTGCCTCGTCGCCGTCAACAAGTCGATAGTATGACGCGTTGTCGATGCCACGGAAGGACAGTGTAGGCCCCATCTGATTGCCTTCAGCAGTGTGATTGTAGACGACGTCGAGGATCACTTCGATATCGGCTGCGTGATAGGCCTTCACTAGCGCCTTAAACTCGTCAACCTGTTCTCCGCGTGTTCCAGCGGCTGCGTACGTATTTTGCGGCGCAAAAAAACCGATCGTGTTGTAGCCCCAGTAATTTGACAGTCCACGATCGATCAATGCAGTGTCGTTGACGAATTGGTGGATCGGCATGAGTTCAACTGCAGTGATGCCAAGTTCCTTGAGATACTCCACCATCGCAGGGTGAGCCATGCCCATGTATGTTCCGCGCAACTCATCCGGAATACCCGGGTGAGTAGCCGTCATTCCTTTGACATGGGCTTCATAGATTACTGACTTGTGGTAGGGGTGACGTGGTGGACGATCATGCCCCCAATCAAAATACGGATTAATGACCACTGACAGCATCGTGTGCCCCAGAGAATCGAGCTCGCTGCGCTCTTCGTGGTTCTCAAAGCTGTAGGAAAAATTCGATTGGTCATTTTCGACCTGACCGTCAATCGCTTTGGCATAAGGATCCAGAAGAATCTTTGATGGATCGCATCGGTGACCAGCTGCGGGATCATATGGGCCGTGAACGCGAAAACCGTAACGCTGCCCGGGACGGACACCGGGAAGATAGCAGTGGAAAACGTGTGCATCGACTTCGCGCATTTCAATGCGCTCTTCAGTGAGATCGTCGCTAATCAAGCTCAGCTCGATTTTGTCGGCGATCGAGGAATAGATCGCAAAATTCGTACCGGCGCCATCGTATGTCGCGCCGAGTGGATAGGGTTTACCAGGCCAAATTTCCATGTGTTTAATATGCCACGCGGCGGGTTTTCATGGGTGATATCGCACGCTCTGCCGCTGAGGGCTGAATTTGTGTGTGGTGAGTATCAATGTTCCCCCGTGACATCAAGGACTTTGATCCTGATAGAATCTTCGCCGTCACAGGGGAGCGCAAAAGCGCTGAGAGTGCGGATAAACCGCAGACCCTCACACCTGATCCGGGTAATGCCGGCGAAGGAAGTGAAGTCTCTCCCTTACCTTTTTGGGGAAGGCCCTCCACCTTATCTGGAGGAACATATGAAGTTTTCCAAGGTCGTAGCGGTTGCCGCTCTTTCGGTTCTTGCGCTTGGAGCGTGCGGAACCTCTTCATCGACGTCGGGGGCTACTGCTGGAGCATCACCGTCGGCAGAAAAAATCACTGACGTCAAAATTGTCACCAATGGTTCCTGGAAGCTGAGTGACGAAACTCTCGCGAAGTTCACCAAAGCGACCGGCTACAAAGTCACTCTTGTCAATGGTGAAGAATCAGGAACACTGGATTCGAAGCTGATCCTGACTAAGTCGAACCCTGTTGGAGATGGTGCAGTTGGTCTGACTGCTAACAATGTTCTTCAGGTTGGAGAGGCCGGAGTGTTCGATGCCCAGTCAGCACCCGCACCTGCTAAGGGAGCTGAAAAGTACGAGGTTGAGGGAGCACAAGGTGCAGTTGCACTTTCTCGCTCCGATGCCTGCTTCAATTACGATATCGCCTGGTTTAAGAAGAATAAACTCACTCCGCCTACTGGTCTCGACGATCTCCTCAAACCTGAATACAAGGGACTGACCGTGATCCAGGACCCAGCAAAGTCGGATACCGGTTTTGCTCTGCTCACAGCCACCGTCGCGCAATACGGTGAAGATGGATATAAGGAATACTGGAGCAAGCTCCTAGCCAACGGTACGAAAGTTGATGCCTCCTGGACTGACGCATATCAAGTGGACTTCACATCCGGTGAAGGCAAGGGCAAGTACCCCATCGTGATGTCTTACGCTTCCTCGCCGTATTGGACTATCAACAAGGAAGGCACTGCTTCGGCGACTGCCAATGTTGAAGGCGGCTGTTACCCGGTTGTTGAATATGGCGGCGTGCTTAAGGGATCAAAGAATCCTGCGGGCGCTAAGGCCTTCTTCGAGTGGCTCGCTACCGCGCAAATCCAAGCGATCAATGCCTCCGAAAATGTTGCTTACCCGATTGACGAATCTGTCGAGTTACCAAAGGGCATGGCTGAGTTTGCGCCACGTCCAGCATCTGGCAAACCATTAGATACCAAGCTCATCAAGAACAACAAGCAAAAGTGGATCACTGAAGTGACCAGCGTGATGTGATTGTGATGATGGCGAGGTGGACAGGTGTCTGCCTCGCCATCATCGTTTGTACAGATATTTGTGTTGCGCGTCGATGCTCGCAGACGCTGTGAAAGGGTCAATTGTGACAGTTAACAATTCGCGCAGCTGGAAATGCCGCCGGAGCGGACCCCACGGGGGGGGGCTAGGCGGCCATTTTTGCCCCGGGTTTGTGGTC
>NZ_JBQJCE010000015.1:0-35214 GCF_053585065.1 Arcanobacterium sp. (ex Cirak et al. 2026) | reverse complement strand
TTTTAAAAAATTTTTTCTGTTCTACCTTCTCCTGGGGGGGGGCCCCGGCTCCCCCCCCCCCCCCACTCCACTGATCGGTATCCATGTCGACCGATATTTTTACCGAATCTGCTGTTCGAGACTAATTCTTTGTATAACGCCATTTTAGTGGCCACGTGTGAGGTTCAATCACGCACCAGCAGGATGAATATTTCGGCAGACTAAGGTTGTGTACGAATTGGTTTTCCTGTTTCTAGGTCAATCGGAACGAGACCATCGAAGCCGAGGGGAACGAATCCCTGAGGGATATCGTTATAGGATTCTGGATCCTCGATCGGCTCGATATGGATAAAAACTGAAGCGTTGGGGATCTTTCCCTCGATTGCGGAAACCACTCTGTGCGCGAAATCGTGCCCTTCACGGACTGTCCACGTGCCTGGTACTTGTGCATCGAGCTTGACCATACGCTGTTGTCCAGATTCACGCGTTTGGAGCCCATGGAACGAAATTGTTGGGTCAGTAGCGAAGTCCTTGAGAACTGCGATAATGGCCTGGTTTTCTTCCTGGGGCAAGGTCACGTCCATGAGTCCTGCAAGAGAGGTCGTTACGAGGGTGTAGCCGACGTAGATGATATTGCAACCGACAAGGATGGCAACGATAGGATCGAGTCGTTCCCAACCAGTGATCCACACCAAAATAACACCAATAACGACGCCGATCGATGTGATGACGTCGGTCCACAGGTGCTTTCCATCCGCGACGAGGGTCGGGGAAGAATAACGCTTACCGGCACGCACAAGAACAACTGACACAATACCGTTGAGTACTGATGCGAGGATCGAGACCAGTAAACCAATCCCAACATTTTCTAGTGGGCGCGGGCTGAAAAGGCGCTCTGAAGCTGTGAAAATGATGAGGCCTGCCGCAACGAAAATCATGGAACCTTCGATAGCTGCGGAAAAATATTCAGCCTTCGACCGGCCGAACGTGTAGCGAGCATTTGCAGGGCGTGAAGCGAGGATAAGAGCGATCAATGCGACGATCGCTGCAACCAAATTAACGATTGATTCCAGCGCGTCGGACAGAAGCGAGACTGATCCGGTAATGTAATACGCGTCTGCTTTCAGAGTGATCGTTGCGATTGAGGCGGCGACAGAGAGCCACGCATACTTCGTCAAATCAGCGGTTTCGTTTCGTGCCATGCGAACTATTGTGGCGTTCTGCAAGACGTCACGCCAGCGTTCGGTGAAATTGCTTGCTAGCAGCACGGGAAATGGCTTGAAAGATAGTCTGGTAGTGTTTGGGAGGCTCGTGAGCCGTACCACCACAAATGACGAATATTTCCGCTGGGAAAATGTGGTGAAATCTGGCAAACTAGAAGAGTTGTACTGAGGCAAGCTCTGGTCCCTCTCAATCAGAGCGAGCCTTCGGCAGGAGAGGTAACGGGCGTGTTTCCCACCGCCTCGCACTAATCCAATCAACTATGAAACAGGAGTGACCACAAAAGTGGCAGTCAAGATTCGTTTAAAGCGTATGGGTCAAATTCGTGAGCCCCACTACCGTGTTGTCGTCGTCGATTCGCGCAAGAAGCGCGATGGTCGTGTGATCGAAGAGATCGGCTACTACAACCCGAACACTGAGCCTTCAGTGATCGATATCAACTCTGAGCGCGCTCAGTATTGGATTTCCGTTGGTGCGCAGCCGTCGGAAGCTGTTCTTGCGCAGCTGAAGATCACTGGTGACTGGCAGGCCGCTAAGGGACTCGAGGGTGGTTCCACCCTGAAGGTCAAGGAAACCGTTGATTCGGACAAGGCTCGCGAGGAAGCTGTCAAGGCAGTCCAGGATGAGGCTGAGAAGCAGCGCGCGGCTAAGGCTGCCGCAAAGGCTGCAGCAGAAGCTGAAGCTGCTGCCGCAGCTGAAGCTGAGGCTGGCGAAGCAACAGAGGCTCCGGCTGAGGAAACTGAGGAAGCCTGATGCTTGCCGATGCTCTCGAGCACCTGGTTCGCGGAATCGTGGATAATCCCGATGACGTTGAGGTATCCTCGCGCCGCAATCGTCGCGGAGACCTCCTTGAGATCCGCGTTCACCCCGACGATCTTGGGCGTGTGATTGGCCGCAATGGTCGCACCGCCAAATCATTGCGTTCTGTGGTGAACGCATTGGCAGATCAGTCGGTTCGTGTTGACGTGATTGAGACCGATCGCTAAGCGTAAAGCATACACAAGACCCGCGCTTCGGCGCGGGTCTTGTGCGTCCTGCTCTAAAATAACAGGAAACATACCCTGCAGACGGGAAAATAACTGGAGGAGAGATGCAACTCAACGTTGCGATCGTGGGTCCAGCTCATGGATTAAAAGGCGAGGTCAAACTCGATGTGCGAACTGACAATCCGCAACACAGATTGGCGCCAGGAGCGCAGCTCGTGACCGACCCAGCCGATGTTGGTCCACTGACAATCGAGCGTACCCGTGAGTACAAGGGCGTGACCTACGCCAAGTTTGTCGAGGTGGCCTCGCGCGAACAAGCTGAAGCAATTCGCGGTGCAAAACTTGTGATTGATTCGGAAACCGATGAACGCGAAGAAAATGCCTGGTTCCCTCATCAGCTGAAAGGACTTGAGGCTCTCGATCCTGATGGATACGAACTCGGCATCGTCATCGACGTTGAATTCCACCCTGCGCAAGATCTGCTCATCGTTCGTGAGCCCGATGGTGCGATCGCCCGAGTTCCCTTTGTGTCACAGATTGTCACCGAAGTCGATCTCGATGATCATTGCGTTGTTATTGATGCCCCTCCAGGATTATTTTCTGAAGAAGAACTCATTGTTGTGGATAGTTCTGCCAAGCAGAATGAGGAGGAGCGTGAGGCGTGAAATTCTCCATCCTGTCGGTTTTCCCAGAGTTTTTCTCTGTCCTGGATCTCTCTCTTGTTGGAAAAGCACGCCAACGCGGCATTATTGATCTCCAGTCGCGGGACTTGCGTGACTGGACAAGCGATATTCATCGGACTGTTGATGATACTCCTGCGGGCGGTGGCGCTGGCATGGTGATGAAGCCCGACGTATGGAGGGCAGCGATCGACGACGTTGTTGGGGAAACGACGGGAAAGCGTGTTGTGCTTGCGATTCCGACTCCCTCTGGAGTTCCTTTGAAGCAGGCGACACTTGATGACTTGGCTGAAGCTGATCATATTGTGATTGCCTGTGGCCGATATGAGGGGATTGACGCTCGGGTAGCGGAACACTATCGCGAAAGCCTTGAGGTTCGTGAATATTCCCTTGGCGATTACGTTCTCAATGGCGGAGAAGTGGCGGCAGTTGCACTGGTTGAAGGTGTCTCGCGCCTCTTGCCAGGAATGATAGGGAATCCCCAGTCTCTAGTGGAGGAGTCCCACGGAGCTGCTGGCCTTCTCGAATACCCGGTCTACACTCGCCCCGCTAATTTTTGCGGGCGAGAAATTCCTCATGTGCTGATGAGTGGAAATCATGGTGCAGTAGCCCGATGGCGACGTGATCGTGCGCTTGAAAAGACTGCTGATCGGCGGCCAGATATGATTGCGGGGCTTGAGAGTGGTCAGCTCAACAAAAAGGATCGGCGCACACTGGCTAACCTTGGGTGGTTGGTTGGTCAAGAATCGCAGCATCCAGTCTTTGCGAGAGTCGGTTCAGCGACGCCGGAACAACTGGCAGTCCTCGCAGGCCAGACCTTTATTGATGCCTGTCCGCGCGACATGGATCGTTGTGTGATCGAAAAATTCGTCATGAATAACCTTTCTTCTGAGACTTTTGCGTCGTATGCCCAGGATCCGGATGCGCATGTTTTGGCTTTGTGGGCCGGAAATGATCTCATCGGTTATTGTGTGCTCTTCACGCCGCAAGGTAACGAAATTGCACACGAAGAGGAAGGCGCGCCCACAGAATATTTGACCAGTGTGAATGAACCGTTCGGCGGTGCGTCGTATCTGTCGAAGTTCTACATCGCCCGTCCATGGCGCGGCAGCGGGGCTGCTGGGGTGCTGATGGACGCAACGTTAGCAACCGCGTCGGCGGCTCGCGATCCAGAACAAAATTCGTTCATTTGGCTCGGTACGGGAGTTCATAACAAGCGTGCCCTGCAGGCATATAAAAAATTTGGTTTTGATATTGTCGGACGCCGAACTTTCATTGTGGGTGGCCAACCTAACGACGACTACGTGTTGGCTCGTCGCGTGAATTTGGCATAATAGATAAGTCTTGCCACATCAAAAGTATGCGTAGCCTGCCGCAGGGGGTCGCATACCGGCGAGTTATCAACGATCGGGCAAAAAGCCCGGGAAGCACTCTGACCTGCGTGCAGGGTGGTAGAGAGTAATCATGTCGATTATTTCAAAAGTTGCGGAAGGTCAGCTCAAGGAGCGTCCGGATTTCCGTTCAGGCGATACCGTCAAGGTGAACGTGAAGGTTGTTGAAGGCAACCGTCACCGTATCCAGGTGTTCCAGGGCGTTGTGATCGCTCGTAAGGGCGGCACCGGCGTCGGCGCAACCTTTACCGTTCGTAAGGCGTCATTCGGTGTGGGCGTGGAGCGTCAGTTCCCGCTGCACTCCCCGGCAGTCGATTCGATTGAGGTTGTGACCCGTGGCGATGTTCGCCGCGCCAAGCTGTACTACCTGCGTAATCTCCGCGGTAAGGCTGCGAAGATCAAGGAAAAGCGCGACTAATCAACATGTCGCCGATTCTTGTGGCGCTGTGAAAAGTGGGCTCCTCGCGGGCCCACTTTTGTTTCTCTGTCAGAGCAATGACAGCGTGGTTTTGTGACCGAAATGAAATATAAAATCGGCCACTTCATCAAGCCGTTCATGCACGAACTCGTATACGCTTGGGGAGGATTTGGAGGTGAGTGATGACTGAGAGTGAAGCGATGCCGCCCTCGTATCCGCCGCCCTCGAAAGAGGAAAAAGCTGCGGAGTCGAAGAAATCGATGATTGCTACAGCAATGTCATTTTTCCTCGAATTTTTCACTGTGCTTGCGGTCGCCTTGCTGATTGCAGTGGTTGTCAAAACATATCTACTCCAGGCATTTGAAATTCCATCGGAGTCGATGGAAAACACCCTTGTACCTGGTGATCGCATCGTTGTCAACAAACTTGCTCACGACGCATCATCTCTTCAGCGCGGTGATGTTATCGTTTTCGTTGACCCAGGTGGATGGTTACCTGACAAGTCACAGTATGAGCAGAATCCTGTGTCGAAGGTGATCACAACTTTCGGTCAGGCAGTTGGTTTGCTCCCGCAAAACGTTGGTGACCATCTGGTCAAGCGTGTGATCGGACTTCCCGGCGACAGAGTCGAATGTTGCACGGCTGACGGAAAGGTCACTGTTAATGGCAAGCCCCTCACTGAAACGTATCTCAAACCCGGTGTCAAACCTTCTGATGAGAAGTTTTCGGTGACTGTGCCTCAGAACCATCTATGGGTGATGGGCGATAACCGAAACCGGTCTGCGGATTCACGTTTCCACCAGACTCAGTCTGGTTTCGGATTTGTGCCGATGGACAACGTTGAAGGTCGTGCATGGTTGACGATGTATCCTTTCAACCGATTTGGACGTTTGTCCGACCACAGCAGTGTCTTTGACGGAGTTCCTCACCCGTGATCACGCCTTCGCGTGAGCTTGAGCGAGCGGCTCTGAACGCTCTGCCGGATGGGGCCTACGTCGCTGGCGTCGACGAAGTCGGACGAGGAGCACTTGCAGGCCCGGTATCTGTGGGGATCGCCGTCGTCGGTAACGAAACGTCTGATTCTTTTCCTAATCGATTGCGTGATTCAAAGCAGATCTCGGCCACTGTTCGTCAGTCACTTGTTGAACCGGTTCGTGAGTGGGTGGTTGCCAGTGCTGTTGGACATGCTAGTGCCGAAGAAATCGACCAACGTGGAATCATCGGGGGTCTTCGATTGGCGGCAACACGTGCCGTCGCAGAGCTTGCTGAGACAGGAGTGAATTTTGACGTTGTTTTACTTGATGGCAGTCACGACTGGTGGAGTGCAGATTCGCTATTCGATATTGACGGGCCACCCAACGTTCCGGTCACGATGACAGTGAAAGGTGATGCCTCAAGTGCGGTGATCGCTTGTGCTTCTGTGCTCGCTAAAGTTGAGCGTGATGCGTTGATGGTCGCTCTTGATGACGTGCATCCAGGATACGATTGGGCAAGGAATAAGGGGTACGCATCACCTGCGCATATCGCTGCACTGTCGCAACTTGGGGCGAGCGAATATCACCGCAGGTCATGGCATCTTCCAGGTGTTGAAAAGGAGTAGGCGAATATGGGCGAGATTGAGAATTATGAGTCCGACGCGGAACTTGCGCTGTATCGTGAGTACCGCGAAGTGGTGAACCTGTTCCGTTACGTCGTGGAAACTGAGCGGCGCTTTTACCTAGCAAATGACGTTGATGTGAAGGTACGGGCCTCTAACGGAGGCGATATTTTCTTTGAAGTAACTCTCACCGATGCATGGGTATGGGATATTTTCCGAGCATCACGCTTCATCCGTAGCGCACGAGTTGTGTCTTTCAAAGATGTCAACGTTGAGGAGTTGAATAAGCCCGATCTATCGAAGGAGATTAACTTCGAACACTGAGGAAAGTGACCTCAATATTTCCCGCCGGCGATGACCGGCGGGATTTTTGTCCACAGGACGGCGTAGTGCTGAGCTTACCCACAGGCTTACTTTGCTCGCCGACGTCGATGGGTGTCATGGCGTTCAATCAAACCAGGAGGTATGTGATGAACGAATACACGACACGGCAATTAGGCGCATGGGGAGAACAATGCGCACGGCGATACTTGGAGCATCACGGTTGGACGATCTTAGAGAAAAATTGGCGAGTACGCGGGGGAGAACTCGATATTGTTGCGTACGACCCTCAGCGGGAGGCAATCGTCGCTGTTGAAGTCAAGACTCGACGTGGAGAAGGAAAAGGGACACCGGAAGCTGCAGTAACACCGACAAAGTTGCAGAGAATTCGTGTGCTACTTCTTCAGTGGATTGTTGAGCATCAACGTTTTGCTCCGTGCATTGCAGTGGATGTTATCGGAGTGCGCGTTGTGGACGCAATGGACTACTCCATCGAACATGTAATGGACGTCCAATGACTACTTTGAAAGCAATGGTTCGGCCGCATCACGGGCGTGTCGGGTCAGCCTACACCGTGGTGTTACGTGGCCTGGAGGGGACGACATGTCTCGTTGAAGCAGTGACGATGAGCGGATTGCCAGGAATGACACTCGTTGGTCTCGGGGATACAGCGGTGGGTGAAGCGAAAGAACGCTTGCGAGCCAGCTTTCTCGCAGCAAATATGCCGTGGCCGAATTCGAGACTGACGGTGAATATGTCCCCAGCAGATCTTCACAAATCGGGGACAGGATTCGATCTCGCCCTTGCGGCGGCAGTAATGAGCGCCTTGGGAGCGAGGGGATTTGATGATCGCACGGTGTTGCTTGGCGAGTTGGGACTCGACGGATCGGTCCGAGGGATCCGCGGTGTTATTCCTGCCGTGCTCTGCGCTCAGCGGCAAGGGTTTTCAAAGGTAATTGTCGCAGCCGCAAACGCGTCCGAGGCGGCTCTTGTTCCTGGCATGGACGTTGAACCTATTTCTCATTTGGCACAATTGGCCCGCTTGGCAGGGGTGAAAGATGCTCCACAAATTGACCTTTGTTTTCCAGAACCGGTCATCGAATCGGAACAGTATATTGGTGATCTCAGCGATGTTTGTGGACAAGAAGAAGCAATCTTCGGTCTAACTGTCGCAGGAGCTGGTGGGCACCATATGCTCATGGTAGGGCCACCGGGGGTGGGAAAATCTATGCTCGCTGAACGCCTTCGAGGTGTTTTGCCTGACCTCACCTGTGAGCAAGCGGTGGAAGTTGCAGCTATCCAGTCTCTCTCAGGACTCGGGTTTAGTGGACTTCCGACGCGTCCTCCCTTCCAATCCGTTCACCATAGTGCAACCTCACCTGCGATCATCGGAGGCGGGAGCGGAATTGCTCAACCAGGAGCTGTGACGAAGGCTCATTGTGGGGTGCTTTATTGCGATGAATTTCCCGAATTTTCCTCAGCAGCGATCCAATCACTTCGCGAACCACTTGAACGAGGAGTGGTGGAAATCAACCGTGCCCGAGGCACGGTGACATATCCAGCTCGCTTCCAATTGGTTGCTGCGGCAAATCCGTGTCGGTGCGGAAAACTTTTTGACGGCCCTGGACGATGCACATGTACGGCCAGAGATCGCATACTTTATCGCGCTAATCTGGGTGGCCCAGTTAGGGATCGAATTGACATCAATCTCGTTCTTCGACGCCCCAGCCGTATGGCTCTGAATGCGGGAGGAACCGTGAGCACAGCGCAGGTGAGAACACAGATTGCGCAGGCGCGAGAACGACAACAACTGCGGGCGAAGCACGCACAGTATCGACATGGTGCCGGAAAATTAAATGCTGACCTTTCAGGTGCGTGGCTACGCGCGAATACCCACGTGGATGATGCACTTGCCCAACAATTCGATCGCGATCTCTCAATTGGTGCAATCTCAATGAGGGCAATTGATCGCATTTTGAGATTAAGCTGGTCGATTGCTGATCTTGCAGGTCATGACTCTCCCACTACTGCTGATGTATACATCGCAGCCAACCTGAAAATGACGATGTAAGGAAAAGAATGAAAATCGACGATGAACATAAGGCAGCGATCGATTGGACCCGCATCGCTGAAGGGCCAGATCCAACAGCTGTGGGATTGGTGGAACGCATGGGATATGCCGGTGGTTTGGCTGCTGTGGAACATGGTCAGGGGCTAACACCGCAAGAGCAGAAGATACGACCACGCTGGCTTGCACGAATGTGGACACTTCGCCCGTTTGAATACGACTGTTTAGATAAACTTCACACCGCAGTGGTCATTCCCTCAGACTTTGAGTGGCCATCGCAATGTGATTCTCTTGGCGATAATCGGCCGTTAGCATTATGGATCCGAGGCAATAGTGAAGTACTTGGCGATCCTGCCCTGTCTATCGTGGGATCACGCGACTGTTCTTCATATGGAGGCCGGATAGCAGGGGATATCGCTTTTACATTTGCATCACGAGGTATTGCAATCATCTCTGGTGGGGCATTCGGAATTGACGCATGTGCACATCGGGGAGCACTTGCAGCAGGCGGGCATACAGTCATTGTGAGCGCTGCTGGAGTTGATCGAGCATACCCGGTGTCACACAACTCCTTGTTTGAAGAAATATATCGTGTGGGTGCGGTCGTCTCAGAGTCGCCTATCGGATGTGCTCCTTATAAATTCAGATTTTTAGCGAGAAATCGGATCATTGCAGCTTTGGGGCTCGCCACAGTTGTTGTGGAAGCTCCGTTTCGATCAGGAGCTTTGTCCACAGCGCGTCACGCTATGGAGATCGGCCGTGAAGTTGCCGCCTTCCCAGGGCCGATTGATGCGCCGACATCGGTGGGATGTCATGAGCTCATTCGACATGGGGCGAATTTGGTGACTTCAGCTGAGCATATCGCTGAACTTATTGAGCCAGTTGGATCGAGTCCGCTTGCGGCGGAGTCTTTCTTCATTCCACACAATGATGATCTGGATCCATTAACTCGTCGATTAATTGATACCTTGCCGAAAAGAGGAGGAACGCAAATTGCTGACATCGCGCGTTGCGCAGGGGTGAGTTTGCCTGAGGCACTTGATGGAATGGCGCGGCTGAGAGCGCAGGGGAAGGTTCGGTATAGCGAGGGCCGATGGGCATTATGCCATTCACAGTAACGCTATAGCCTGTATCTGTGGCCTAGGGGCGGCTATCCAGCCAATGTTTTAGAGTAGAGGCGTGGATGAGATTTTGGACAGATATCGCAATGAACTCGAAGTCAGACGAGGGCTATCGCCTCATACCGTGCGAGCGTATCTTTCTGAAGCGCACTCACTTCTCATGTTCCTTTCAGTACGCTCTGATGACCTCGATCAGTCACTGTTATTCCTCGAGCTCGCTGATCTAAGAGCATGGTTAGCACGTGCGAGTACACACGGACAAGCGCGTGCGTCGCTGGCACGCCATTCCGCAGCAATTCACACCTTCTCCACGTGGCTCTACAAAAACGGATACACGAGAGTAGACGCTGCTCGACGTCTTCAATCACCGCGAGCATCAAATGAATTGCCACACATTCTGACCAAGAAACAGGTGGCAAAACTACTTGCCGTGGCCCACGAACTTGCTCAGGATGGTCATCCTATTGCCACCCGTGATTGGGCTCTGTTCGAGTTGCTTTATGGCACGGCAATTCGTGTATCGGAGCTGACGGGTCTTGACGTTTCCTCTATTTCACCGCAGGGGACACTCACTGTGCGCGGTAAGGGAAATAAGGAGAGAGTCGTTCCATTTGGCCGGCCAGCACGTGAGGCGCTCATGGCGTGGTTGACCGCACGTGCGAGTATTCTCGGTTCATCGTGCACTTCTGCTCTTTTTCTTGGCGCACGTGGGAGGCGACTAGATCCACGTACCGTACGTAAAGCACTTTCCTCGTTGACTGCGCTCGCGGGGCTCCCCGACATCTCTCCGCATGATTTGCGGCACTCAGCTGCTACACACCTTCTTGATGGTGGATCTGACTTGCGCACAGTCCAAGAAATTCTCGGGCATTCATCGCTCAGCACGACCCAACGATATACACATGTGTCGGCTGAACGTTTACGAGCAGCCTTCTCACAAGCACACCCTCGCGCTTAAGAAAGTGGTGGAACGATTCATTATCGCATCAAACGGATTCGTCCATTGAGTAATAACATGGGGTTGATGTAATCTTTCGAGCCGTATTTTGCGCCCCAATGCAGACAATTCCCGCCAGGGCAAGAGCGGGTGAGCACAGTCCCTATTTGCTGTCCTTGCGTAACTGTAGTGCCCACAGAAACAATGGGATCGACTGGTTCATATGTGGTACGCAGACCGCCCTCATGTTCAATCGATATGACCATTCGGTCGACGAGCATACCTGCATAGATGACCCGTCCGGCAGCTGAAGCGAACACGGGTGAGTCTTTGGCAACGGCAAGATCGACACCGCGTCGTCCCGCATCCCAGTTATGCTCCCCTGGGGCGTAGTCCAACACGACGCGAGGTCGTTCGCCGGTCGGTGACACGAATCGCTGACGAACGACATCACCGGTCCACTGGTATTCGATGTGGGGTGAATGTACATGCGTTACGTTCTCACCAGAGGGCATTCCAATATCTCTTGAACGTAAACGTAATGGCGGGATATTCGCGTGCGGGAGTCCGTCACGCAGAATCTTCTCGTGGGTCAAATGCGCAAGTTCGGCAGATGGCAGTAGTGACTGAGAAAGATTAAGAAAAGTGGAGAAAAACAAGCAAACAAGTGACAAGTACATGGCTTGAGTATGAGCGCACCTAACGCCGCTTCGTCGGGAAAGAAGACATGTTGTGGATATAGCCAGAAATATGCCGTCATTGTGGAGAAAAATTGTATAGCGCACACCACGATCTTTCCCGCATAAGAACTAGTTTTTATGCGGGTGAACAGTGTAAGCTGAGAAAGCTGTTTTCTAACAGACATCGCGTGCGTTAGCGAACCGATGTGCCGAGGTCCGGAAAAATCCGGTGGCGCACCGGATACGCACCAGGGTTTTTCTGCAATCCCGCGGGAAAACATTAACCCAAGAGCACGGAAAATCCGTGTGTGAGAAAGGACCGCCAATGGCAGTCGTTACTATGAGCCAGCTGCTTGAAGCTGGCGTCCACTTCGGTCACCAGACCCGCCGCTGGAACCCGAAGATGAAGCGTTACATCCTCAATGATCGTAACGGCATCTACATCATCGATCTTCGTAAGACCGTTGATGACATCAACCGCACCTACGAATTTGTTAAGGAAACTGTCGCACACGGTGGCAACATCCTTTTCGTCGGTACCAAGCGCCAGGCACAGACTCCGATTCGTGAACAGGCCGAGCGTGTCGGCATGCCGTACGTGAACGAGCGCTGGCTCGGTGGTATGCTCACCAACTTCCAGACCGTTACCGGGCGTATTCAGCGCATGAAGGAGCTTGAGCTCGTCGACTTCGACGACGTTGCCGGCTCGCAGTACACCAAGCGTGAGCTGCTGATGATGCGCCGTGAGAAGGAAAAGCTTGAAAAGACTCTCGGCGGAATCCGTGACATGGTGAAGGTTCCTTCAGCTGTCTGGATCGTCGACACCAACAAAGAACACCTTGCCGTCGCTGAAGCTCGCAAGCTCAACGTTCCGGTCGTGGCCGTTCTCGACACCAACTGTGATCCGGATGAGGTCGACTACGCGATCCCGGGCAACGATGACGCGATCCGCTCCATCGAGCTCCTGACCCGCATCGTTGCCGACGCCGTTGCTGAGGGCCTCGTTGCACGCGGCGGTTCCGCAACAGCTGAAGAGCCTATGCCAGAATGGGAGCGCGAAGTTCTCGCTGCTGATTCGGAGAAGGCTGAAGAGGCTCCGGCTGCTGAAGACACCAAGGCTGAGGCTGAGCAGGCCTGATTTAACTGGAGGAAACCAATGGCAAACTTTACCGCCGCTGATATCAAGGCTTTGCGCGAAAAGACCGGCGCTGGCATGATGGACGTGAAGAACGCTCTCACCGAAGCTGAAGGCGATACCGCCAAGGCTGAGGAGCTGCTGCGTCTTCGCGGTGCAAAGATCGCCGCTAAGCGCGAGGATCGCACCGCTACTGCTGGTCTCGTTCTGTCGCACATCGAGGGCGAAGAGGGCAATCAGCGTGGCATCATCGTTGAAGTGAACTCTGAGACTGACTTCGTTGCGAAGAATGAGTCTTTCATTGAATTCGCAAACGAAATCCTTGAAGCTGCCAAGGCTTCACAGGCTAACACCCTTGAAGAGCTCCTTGCAGCACCGGCTGGCGAGACCACTGTCTCCGAGCTCATCACCGCAAAGACCGGTGTGATTGGCGAGAAAATCGACGTCAATTCCTTTGCAGTTCTCGAAGGTGAGCACGTTGAGGCTTACATGCACCGCACTGCGACCGATCTCCCTCCGCAGGTTGCCGTTCTCGTGGCCACCGATGCTAAGGGTGCTGAAGTTGCACACGATGTTGCTGTGCACATTGCCGCAATGAACCCGTCCTACCTCTCGCGTGAGGATGTTCCGGAAGCTGAAGTGGAGAACGAGCGCCGTATCGCCACTGAGCTGACCATCTCGGAAGGTAAGCCAGAGAAGGCTGTTCCGAAGATCGTTGAAGGACGCCTCGGTGGCTTCTTCAAGCAGGTCGCACTTCTTGAGCAGCCGTTTGCTCGTGACCCCAAGCTCTCCGTGGGGCAGGTTGTTGAGCAGGCTGGCGGACAGGTGACCGGTTTCACGCGCATTCGCGTGGGCGAGAATGCCTGAACGTTTGAGCGTTGACTTGGGGGCGTGCGGTTTTCCGTACGCCCCCAAGTTTTGTTCCCCTTACTCTTCGCATTGATCGCACCTTTTATTGCGGCATTGCTGGGTTGCCACCTTTTCTCCTCGTATGTGATTTGGTGCCGTGTCAGCCACAGGTGGTGGGAGGGGTGGATCAGAAAACGGTACACTGTTGGTCGTATGAGCCCTCAGTGGTGTAAGTAAACGCAAGGAGTACAAATGAGCGTTGTGGTGGCGTATAAATTCGCCTCAAATCCGCAAGATGCCTCGGTTGACGCAAACGGCGTGATCGATTTTTCTCGCGCCAAACCATCGGTCAGTGAGTACGATCCAGTGGCGATGACTGTGGGGCGTACACTGGCAGGCTCACTCGGTACTGAGGTTGTTGGCGTGTGTGTCGGAACAAGCGCTGCTGGTGCGAAATCGGCTCGTTCCAATGCGCTGGCGAAGGGGCTTGATCGCGCAGTGATCGTTGCTGATGATGTCACCGGCTCCTGGAATGCCACGCAAATTGCTCGTGCTCTGGCATCCCTCGCGGTCGCAAATGATGCTGAAATTATTCTTACTGGGGATGCATCTGTTGACGAGTCAGCCAAGATGATGAGTGCGCTCATCGCTGGTGTGCTCGGTTGGCCGGCGTTCCAAAACATTATCAGTATTAACACGCGCGATGGTGGGTTTACTCTCATCCAAAATATCGAAGGGGGTTCGCGAACGATCGATGTCGATGGACCTGTTGTCATCAGTGTAGATCCCGGCGCTGCAGAGCCAGCAGCGCCGTCGATGAAGGAAATTTTGGCTGCAGCAAAGAAGCCAGCTGAGATTCTTGACCACATTGACGTTGAGCCAGTTCCTTTCGAGATCATCGGGGTATCGAAGCCCACACCGACTTCCCGCAAACATTTACGTTTCGATTCTGTATCCGAGCTCGCGGCGGCGTTGCGCGCCGATGGAATTTTGTGAGAGGCCCCGACATGACTTCATGGATCATTACCACGTCTTCGAATATTTCCCATCTCATTGACCTGGCAGGAGGCGCTGATGCGACTGCTATCGTGATCGGCGATGCGCCGATCACGGGTGTTCACAGGGCAGTGCGTTTCCTCCTTGATGCTCAGACACCGGCTGAAGCTCTTGCAGGGGCTGTTGCTCAGCGAGTGAACGCCTCAGATGACGATATCGTCGTCGTTGAAAATACGGCCGCAGGCCGCGTGATTGCAGGTGCGATCGCTGCCTCGCTCGGTGCGCCTGTGATAACGGGTGCGACGTCGGTCGACGACACCGTCACTCGTATCCGTTACGGACTAGTTGAGGAACGCGTGGCACGTACAGGCGTCGTCGTCATTGTGGCCGACGGTGGAGACGAAGGACAGGGAGCTGCTGCGGAAGTTGAGACAGTGACAACGGCGGGCTATGCTGCCCGAGTCAAGGAAACTCACGCTGCGACGAAAGAAACAGTGGATCTCAAATCAGCTAAGCGTATCGTCGGGGTTGGCCGAGGTTTTGAAAAGAATGAGGATCTTGAGATTGCGCGTGATTTCGCGCAGACAATTGACGCCCAAATTGGCGCAACTCGTCCCTTGGTCGATGGAAACCATTGGTTCGGACGTGATCAGTACGTGGGAATTTCCGGACATATTGTCGCTCCAGAGGTTTATGTTGCCGCGGGCATCTCCGGACAGATTCAGCATACGGCTGGGATTACTGAGTCGGGCACGATCATCGTCGTGAATGACGACGAACTCTCGCCGATTTTCGAGCTTGCCGACTACGGCATTGTTGGTGATCTCTATGAGATTCTTCCTGCCCTTGCGAAAGAACTTCGATGATCGATTACGATTTTGACGTCATCGTGGTGGGAGCGGGCGTCGCCGGCTCTGTCGCTGCGTATCTTTTGGCTCAGCAGGGACACGAGGTTCTGCTGATCGAACGTGGCGAAACGGTGGGGGAGAAGAATCTCTCGGGCGGTGTTTTTTACTCGCGGGTGATGGATGACATCATCGAAGGTTTCAGCCAGACAGCGCCAATCGAGCGTATTATCACGCGAAATATTGTGAGCTTCTTGAATAAAAAATCGTCAGTGAATATCGAATACACTGACGAGCGCCTCGCGGAGCCGGTCAATGCTGTTTCTGTTCTTCGCGCGAAGCTCGATCCGTGGCTTGCACAACAGGCTGAGGACGCTGGAGCAACAGTAATGAGTGGGATCAAGGTTGATTCATTACTTCGCGAAGGTCCATACTTCACAGGTGTCGAGGCAGGTGGCGAGCAACTGCGCGCAAAGGTGACTATTTTGGCTGATGGGGTGAACTCATTCCTTGCGCAGGGCGCCGGAATCCGGTCACCTCAACCGCAAAAAAATCTTGCCCTCGGGGTGAAATCTGTTATTCGGTTGCCACAAGAGGTGATCGAAGATCGTTTTCATCTCAGCGGCAATCAAGGCGCGGCTTATGCAATTGTTGGAGATGCTACGAAGGGCGTTCTCGGTGGCGGCTTTTTGTACACGAATACAGAATCGATTTCGCTCGGGATTGTTGTCAAGCTTGACGATTTCGCGCAAAGTGGCCTCTCTGCCACAGATATCCATGATGACTACCTGACTCATCCTGGAATTGCACCGCTAATAAAAGACGGTGAATTACTTGAATACGGAAGTCACCTCATTGCCGAAGGTGGCGAGGACATGGTGGGTGAGCTCGTCCACGATGGTCTTGTCATCGTTGGTGATGCCGGTGGGTTTACGCTCAATACAGGCTTGACAATTCGAGGCATGGATTTAGCAGCTGGTTCTGCGCGTGACGCAGCACATGCTATTCATGAGGCGCTTGAAGCAGGCGATTTTTCCCGGCTTTCGCTGGAAAAATATACCGACAACCTTGCTCGCTCAGAGGTGGGCAAGGATATGCATACCTACCGGCGTGCGCCGGAGTTTTTGGAGAACCGGGAACTTTTCGGAGATCTGGGTGAACTCCTGGCTGACGTCTTCTACCGTATTTTCAATCTCGATACCACGCCGCGAAAACCACTCGTCTCGACAGCGTGGGGGGCGTTGCGTCATGGTTCAATCTCTGTAACTCGGCTAGCGGCGATCGTCTGGAAAGGAATGCGAGCACTATGATGTATCGGCCTGAACCAGTTCCTCAGCGCTTGGCCAAGAACGTCTACGAGGTTGACGAAGGGAATTCTCATATCGAGGTTCACCAAAACGTTGTTGAACAAACTGGGAGCGGCGATTTGCTCATCAATTGCTGTCCAGCTCACGTATATTCGCGTGGCAAGAATGGCCATATCGACGCCGAATTTGCGGCGTGCCTTGAATGCGGCACATGTTTGGCGATTATGCCGAAGGGAACTCTGACCTGGCATTATCCTGAGTCTGGCATGGGCGTTCAATTTCGGGAAGGCTAGAAGAGGACTAAAAGAATAGGTGCCATCGGAAAACCGATGGCACCTATTCTTTTCTTTATTCCATCCGCTTGAGATGACGCGCAGCGTAATCCTTGCGCCAGAACAATAGCGAAATGACCAGTGCCATGGTGATAATCGCTGCGATGACAAGGTAAGCGCTTATAGTTGCGACATGCCAATTCTTCGACGTGGCGTGAGTCGCAAAGAAAACAGCCGTGATCACAGCGGTACCGATTGCCGTCGTCGTGCGCTGTGCTGCCTGGAGGACACCGCCTGCTGTGCCACCGTGCGACGTCGGGACATCAAGCATTGCCTGCGTCTGGTTAGCGGTATTGAGCGATCCTTGGCCGACGCCTTGCAGAGCCAGAGCGAGAGCAAGCCACCAATAGCTCATGCCAGTATGCTCAATCCCAATCACTACAGCGGTTGAACTGAGGACTGCAATAAGATTGACAAGCAACCCGAACACCATAATTCCACGGCCGTGCTGGAAGGCATATTGTCCTGCCATGTAGGCGCCGACAGCGCCAAGAGCTGCCGAAGGAAGTCCTACGAGAGCAACATGCATTGCTGGCGCGTTGAGCCCCTCTTGCATGTAGAGTGCGAGGATCACAAAAATGGATGTCGCTCCCATGAATTGGACACCAGTGATTGCCATTGAATATGAATATGACGCAATTCTAAAGAGCTCAATGTCCACCATCGGGAAATGCCCACGAGCCTTATATGAGCGCTCCCAGAACACCCAGAAGATTAAGGCAACTATTGCGATAGGGAGGAAAGCCCAGCTCCATATTGCTCGCAGAGTAAACGGCAACATGATACCCAAAACGCTCACAGTGATCAGAGCGGCACCAATCGGATCAAGGTCAATCTTGCTTGTGGACACCGGCTGCCCATGAGCAACTTTTTGAGCTTCGTACTCTGCTTCCAATTCGTGTGCATGTGAACCGACGTGGCGACGCTCTTTTGTAAACGGCAACCAGCGGAAAGCCAAAAGAATGCCAATGAGCCCCAGGGGGAAGTTAATGAGGAATGACCCGCGCCATCCATTTTCAGGCCCGAACCAGGCAATGAGAGCACCAGACAAAAGCGGGCCAGCTGCGACTGAGAATGCCACGACGAGTCCGAACATTGCGAAAGCCTTCGCACGTGCACGACCGATGAAGTACTGCTGAATCAACCCAGTAGTTTGGGGTGCAAAAAGCCCGCCGCCGAGGCCCTGAATGGCGCGCACGATGTTGAGGTAGGTCGAATTCGGCGCGAAAGTCAGGGCAAGTGATGCGAGGGAAAAGACTGCCAAACCAATGACGAACAACGAAGAACGTCCGAAAATATCGCCCAATCGGCCCGCTGGAATGAGCGCAATTCCCGTCGCTAGAACATACCCTGCCAAAACCCATTGCTGACCCGTCGGTCCCATGCCGATTGAATGCGACATCGTGTCGAGCATGATGTTGACTGACGAGATCTGCATCAGCACCATCGCCAACGGCACCATTAAAACGGTGAGGAGTTCGTTGCGATCAAAAATTCGTTCTGTTCCCGGGACGGAAAACTTCCGAGGATTATTCCCAACTTGATAAGGCTGTTTTTCTTGCTCCACTGTCACTCCTTCACACACGCAATCACTACGAACAGGCGTCTTTTTCACCCCCATGAACGTTTTTCAACTCACTAATTATTTTATGATTAAACTATATTTGCAAGGCGCCTTCATGGTTGGCTTGATCACGCTCTACACTGTGTATATGGATGAGGTGAGGATCGATGTGTGGCTGTGGTCGGTGAGGCAAATCAAGACGCGATCCCAGGCGACGGCGGCAGTACGTGCTGGTCACGTCCGTATCAATGACCTGCCAGTGAAACCTGCCACCAAAGTTTCGATTGGTGACATAGTGAAATATCGAGTCGAGGGTTTTGACCGTATTTTGAAAGTTACTGCATTGCTAAAAAAGCGTGTGGGTGCCCCGATTGCCGTAACTGCGTATGAGGATCTCACGCCGCAACGCCCCAGAGTTGTTCTACCTGTCGCCAAACGCGATCCGGGGATGGGGCGTCCGACCAAGCGTGAGCGTCGTGAGCTCGATCGACTTTTTGGTCGCGATCCGAACGCGGGTCGACGTCGGTAGCGAGAGAAATGGGAGGCGTGCAAACCGAATTCCCGCGTCGGAACAAGGAGCTTTGTGGTAGTTGTCAAGCAACGAGTGCGAAGTGGCTCAGTGTGCCCACGCGCCCGTTTCTTCTCGCTACGGTAAGATAGTGGGGAAGTCGCGTGCGAAAGGACAAAAATGAGCGCAACCCCAGGTGACTGGAACGAAGACAATCAGCGTCGAGTTCTTCTCAAGCTCTCAGGAGAAATGTTTGGTGGCGGGAGCGTCGGACTTGATACCGACGTGTTGACACGCGTTTCACAGGAAATTAAGCAAGCTGTTGACGGCGGTGTTCAAGTTGCGATCGTCGTGGGGGGAGGAAATTTCTTCCGAGGTTCACAGCTGCAAGAAACCGGTATGGATCGTGCGCGTGCAGACTATATGGGAATGCTTGGCACCGTGATCAACGCCGTTGCTCTTCAAGATTTTCTCGAGCGAGCTGGCGTCAACGCCCGTGTTCAGACAGCTATCAATATGGCGCAAATTGCCGAGGCGTACATTCCGTTGCGAGCAATTCGTCACCTCGAAAAGGGACGCGTAGTTATTTTCGGTGCAGGGGCGGGAATGCCATATTTCTCTACTGACACTGTCTCCGCTCAGCGTGCTCTCGAGCTCCGATGCGATGAACTTTTGGTGGGGAAGAACGGTGTGGATGGTGTCTACACTGCTGATCCGAAGACCGATCCCGCCGCAGTCAAACTTGACTCGTTGACTTACGAGGACGCTCTGCGCGACAACCTCAAGGTTGTGGATGCCGCCGCGTTCTCAATGTGCCGTGAAAACGGTATGACTATGCGCGTGTTCGGCATGGCCGAGCCGGGCAACGTCACCCGTGCCCTTCGTGGTGACAAAATCGGAACCCTCGTTTCTACTACTCTCAAGGAAAACTGATGATTGACGACGTAATGCTCGAAGCTGAAGAGAAGATGGGCAAGGCTATTGACGTTGCCCGCAATGAATTTGGCAAGATTCGTTCTGGCCGCGCAAACCCGGAAATGTTTACTTCGTTGATCGTGGAGTACTACGGCGCACCAACACCTTTGCAACAACTCGCCACAGTGTCAGTACCAGAAGCGCGTACCGTGGTGATTTCTCCCTTCGATCGTTCGGCGATGAAAGATATCGAGCGTGCCATCCAAGAATCCGATCTCGGCGTGAACCCTACCGATGATGGTCAGGTGCTCCGTGTGAATCTTCCAGCTCTGACCGAGGAGCGCCGTAAAGAATACGTAAAGCTCGCCAAAGGCAAGGCTGAGGACGCACGGGTGTCGGTACGCGGCGTTCGTCGTAAGGCGAAGGAAGAACTCGATCGTATTAAGAAAGACGGCGAAGCCGGAGAAGACGAGGTCGATCGCGCAGAGAAAGAGCTTGAGACCTTGACCAAGAAGTTCACTGACCAGGTTGATGTTCTTCTTGCAGCCAAGGAAAAGGACCTTATGGAGGTCTGATCGTGATTCAACGATCTACTCTGAGGGCGCGGCTGGAACCCCACCCGCCGCGTCCTCCACAAGAAATCACTTCGCGGGCAGGCCGTAACCTGCCCGCGGCTGTGTCCACCGCAGTTGTCTTACTCTCAGTCTTGGGGATCTCTCTTTTCGTCCAGATTGAAATATTTGTTGCCCTCGCTGTGGTCTTTTTGTCGATTGCCGTGTGGGAGGCTGCCGGCGCATTCCTGAGCAGATCGATCGCTATTGCCTATCCTGTGGTGATGGGAGCTGTGGCCTTAATTGTGATTTCAACGTGGAACGGAGGAATCGGAGCAGGGCTGTTGAGCTTCTTCCTCGGTGTGGGGTGTTGTATTTTCAACGATCGAGTATTTCGACGAGAAAATTCCCTGACCGACGCAGTAGCTGGTGTCTTTGTTCTGTCCTGGATCGGTTTGTTTGGCATGTTTGCCATCGCCATTGCAGCGATGGACAAGGGGGCATTCGCAGTTCTTACCTTTATTTTGCTCCCTGTCGCGAATGATACCGGGGGCTGGTGCGTCGGCGTCTTGTTTGGGAAGCACCCCATCGCCCCGAGTATTTCTCCGAAGAAATCGTGGGAAGGTTTCATTGGCTCACAACTGCTGTCCCTCTTGATTTCTTTCCTTTTCGCTGGGATGGTTCTTGGGTTGAGTTGGCCGTATGTCATCGCCTTGGGTGTTTTATCGCCGGTATTTGCCACCATGGGTGACTTTGCGGAGTCGTTGCTTAAACGTGACCTCGGAGTGAAAGATATGGGATCGATTTTCCCCGGACATGGCGGTATGCTCGATCGCCTCGATTCAATTCTCTTCTGTGCACCGCTGTGCTACGTGGTGTTCACGATGGCAAGTTAGGAAACACGGTGAAGAAAAACAAGCAGGTTTTGCCTCGCGTTGAGAGTGGCCCGCGGCCGCTCTTGTCGTTTTCAGAACAACGCAAAGGAAAAGCACCCAGTCATCTTGCCGATTTAGATCGGGAAGGACGACGCGCGCTGTTGAAAGACCTCGGTTTTCCCGCTTTCCGTGCCGATCAGCTCTCCGTGCACTACTTTGAACATCACAGCGTTGATCCGCGGACAATGACAGATCTTCCGACGTCGATGCGTGAGGATCTCGTAGCAAAAGTCTTTCCTCCACTAGTCAGCCGCGTTCGAGATTTGGTTGCCGATGGCGGCGCAACAGTTAAGACATTGTGGAAACTTTTCGATGGGGCGGTCGTCGAGTCGGTGTTGATGAAGTACCCCGACCGCGCGACACTGTGCATTTCTTCTCAGGCGGGTTGCGGAATGGCCTGCCCATTCTGTGCCACCGGACAAGGCGGATTGACACGTAATCTTTCAACGGCAGAAATCATTGAGCAGTTGCGTCTGAATATGGTGGCGGCAGAATCGGGTATCCTCGGTGAGCCGACTCGTATTACCAACGTGGTCTTCATGGGAATGGGGGAGCCGCTGGCCAATTATAAAGCCGTGATGGGGGCGTTGCACCGTATGACCGATCCTGCCCCTGAAGGATTCGGGATGTCGGCTCGTAATGTGACCGTGTCCACTGTTGGTCTGGTGCCGATGATCGACAAGCTTTCGGACAGCGGTTTGCCGGTCACTCTTGCTGTTTCGCTACATGCTCCCGACGATGAGTTGCGCGACGATCTGATTCCACTTAATGAGCGATACAAAACGGGGGAGTTGCTCGATGCTGCACGCCGCTACTTCGTCAAGACTCGACGTCGTGTTTCGATTGAGTACGCACTGATCAAAGATATGAATGACCATGAGTGGCGTGCCGAGCTTCTCGCTGCCGAACTCAATAAACGTGGCCACGGTTGGGCTCATGTGAATCCTATTCCGCTCAATCCCACACCGGGATCAATTTGGACAGCATCAACAGGTCAAGTCACGCGCACCTTTGTTCGTACCCTCCAAGATGCGGGAATTTCGACAACAATCCGCGATACTCGGGGCTCTGATATCGATGGTGCGTGTGGACAGCTCGCTGCAGAAGTCATTGATCGCGAGCATGTTGCTCGCCGGGCCGCGAAAGCTCAAGCGCGTGTAGAGGCACGTCTGGCCTCTCACCAGCAAGTACCGTCAGACCTTGACGATCGCCTCAAGGCGAACGAACGGGAGGAAAATCATGAGTGAGACATTCGTCCATGTATCGGACAAAGAGTTCGGATATAGCCCGGCACAGGTAGACGCGTTTCTTACGCGAGCCAAAGACGCCTACTCAGGAAAAGAAGATGTGACTTTCAATGAGGAGTCAATTCGCGCGATCCATTTCGACTGGGTCAAAGGAGGTTACGATCCGGCGATTGTTGACGCTGCATTGGATCGCATGGAAGCTGCTTTTGTCCAACGACGTCGTGCCGATGTTATTGCCCAAGACGGAGAGGATGCGTGGCTTTCGGCCACGTATGGGCAAGCACAGACTCTTTATCCACGTCTGTTGCGTCCCCGAGGTGAACGATTTGCCAATGCGCAAGGACGCGGATATCGCAAAGCCGATGTCGACGATCTTCTCGAACGTGTCTCGACGTACTTTGATGGACATGGTTCTCTGACGTCCTCACAGGTACGTACTGCAACGTTTGCTACCGCGAAACATGCCAAGGCATATGACGAAGCTGTTGTGGATGTCTTCCTTGACCGCGTGGTTAGTGTTCTTCTGGCAGTGGAGTGACATGAAAGTCGTTATTCTCGGGTCAACGGGTTCAATCGGAACTCAAGCGCTGGATGTCATTGCTCGTCATCGTGATCTTTTCGACGTCGCCGCACTCGCCGCTGGTGGATCACACGTGCGGCTGCTCGCAAAGCAAGCGCACGAATTCGGCGTCGGCGCTGTGGCATTGGCTGATTCAGCGTCGGTAGCGGCATTCCGTGACGCTTATGAAACGTTGACTAACGCAGCTCTTCCACAACTTTTCGTCGGAAAAGATGCCGCCTGCGCAGTGGCGGGTCTTGCTGACGACGGTGTCGTCCTGAATGGGATCACAGGATCCGTTGGTCTGCGTCCCACCCTCGCAGCACTGAACTCGGGTGCGACTCTTGCATTAGCAAATAAAGAATCCCTTGTTGTCGGCGGTGGGTTGATTTCTGATGCATGTGTGCGTCCGGGGCAGATTGTTCCAGTGGATTCTGAGCATTCCGCGATCTATCAAGCGTTGCGATCGGGACGTCATCATAAGGGATTGACCAGCCCGAACCAGGATGGGTACAGCGAGGTGGCGCGACTCATTTTGACAGCGTCCGGTGGCCCATTCCGAAACTTCACCCGCGAGCAGATGGCTCAGGTGAGTGCCGATGAGGCGCTCAACCACCCCACCTGGAGCATGGGGCCAGTGGTAACGATCAATTCATCGACCTTGATGAATAAAGGCCTCGAATTGATCGAAGCGTCGTACCTTTTTGATATTGAGCCCAGTCGTATTATTCCTGTGGTTCACCCACAATCGGTTGTGCACTCGATGGTTGAATTTATCGACGGTTCTACGATCGCTCAGGCTTCTCCACCCGATATGCGTTTGCCTATCGCTCTGGGGCTTTCTGCCCCGATTCGTTTGGATGATGTTGCCACACCAAACTCGTGGCAGAGCGCGACAAGTTGGACTTTTGAGCCTCTCGATGAGGAACGATTCGAGGCAGTGAGTATCGCACGTGAGGCGATGTCAGCTTCCCCGTTGCACCCTGCAGTGATGAACGCTGCGAACGAGGAAGCAGTCGATGCATTCTTGGACGGCAACATCGGCTACCTCGATATCATTTCAACTGTTAGGGAGGTTCTTTCCCGTTTCACACATCCTGGTGAGTTGACACTCGAAACGGTTCTTGGGGTTGAGGAATGGGCTCGTCGATGCGCTCATGAGGTGATGGCGTGAGCTTCGCACTGGGTGTGGTGATCTTTGTACTTGGCATTCTTGTGAGTGTTGCCTTGCACGAGTTTGGACATTTGATTCCCGCAAAGCTCTTCGGTGTCCTCGTTCCACGGTATTTCGTCGGGTTCGGACCGACGCTAGTGTCGCGTGTGTGGCGTGGAACTGAATGGGGGATCAAAGCAATCCCTTTGGGTGGCTTTGTTTCCTTAGCTGGTATGCTTCCCCCTGCTCCTGCAGGAACAAAAATCACCGATGCTGCCGGTCACCCAACGATGGCTGAAGAAGCGCGAATTGAGAGCCGCAACGAAATCCCGCTTGGACAAGAGCACCGTGCTTTTTGGCGTTTGAGTGCGCCCAAACGCCTTGTTGTTATGTTCGGTGGGCCATTCGTGAATTTTCTTCTTGCCCTCGTCTTTGTCCTTGTATCAATGTGTGCAATCGGCTCGGCACGTCCCTCGACGACTCTCGCGCAAGTACATTCGTGTGTCACCAAGCAATGTGAACAGACTGCCCCAGGGAAGTTAGCTGGCATGGAAGCGGGGGATCGGATTGTGTCATGGAATTCTCATCCTGTGTCATCGTGGGCTGACGTGCAACATCAGATTGCACTGAGCTCAACGACGTCGGTGCCTGTGGTGGTGGAACGTTCCGGGCGTCAAGTGAACCTCGACGTCGCCGCTGTGAGAGTTCCTGGTCGAGATACCCCCGTTGTGGGAATTTCACCAGCGTTTGTTACTGAGCGTTCTAGTATGTCGCAGGCACTTGCTGCTACGGGGCACCTCACTGTTGCAACAGCCTCGGTGATCGTCAAACTCCCAGTTGCGTTGTGGGATGTCGTTGTGGCAACCGCAACAGGTGCTCCGCGAGACCCCGGCGGAATTGTCGGATTAGTCGGGGTAGCCGATGCTGCAGGTCAGATTGCATCCGCGGATGCGCACCAGTACACATTCGCGCAACGAGCCGGTGACATGCTGATGCTTTTAGCATCACTGAATATGTCACTGTTTATTTTCAATCTTTTGCCTCTTCTCCCTCTCGATGGTGGGCATATGGCCGCTGCTATGTGGGAGATTGTCCGACGGCGATGGTCGGTTCTGCGACGTCGTCCGAGCCCCGGGCCGGTAGATACGGCGGCGCTCTGGCCGCTGTCTCAGGCTGTGGTGGCATTTTTTATTTTGATGACCGTGGCACTGATTGTGGCCGATGTCCTTCACCCTGTGCTCTAAAACCGACTAAAGTGGTGGCGCTACCTGTAAGGAGAAAAGATGAATCCGATTGCACTTGGAATTCCGAGTGTCCGTGAGGTTGACGAACCTCTCACCGCTCGCAAAGTGACTCGCCAAATTAGTGTGGGAAATGTTCGTGTCGGCGGCGATGCGCCTGTCTCGGTACAGTCGATGACCAATACGAAGACCTGGGATATCGGCGCTACTCTCCAGCAGATCGCTGCGCTGACGGCAGCGGGTTGTGACATTGTGCGAATCGCATGTCCCACTGACAAAGACGCTGAAGCGATCCCCGTCATCGTGGAGAAAAGCCAGATTCCCGTGGTGGTTGATGTCCATTTCCAGCCGTCGTACGTTTTTACGGCGATTGAAGCTGGCGCCGGCGTTCGAGTCAACCCCGGCAATATTAAGAAATTTGATAACAAGATTCCCGAGATCGCGGCCGCTGCCAAAGCGAATGGCACTGCGATGCGCATCGGTGTCAATGCTGGTTCGTTGGATCCTCGCCTGCTGAAGAAGTATGGAAAGGCCACTCCAGAAGCACTTGTTGAATCTGCGGTGAACGAAGCGCGTCTCTTCGAAGACGCAGGATTCTACGATTTTGCTATTTCTGTTAAGCACCATGACCCCGTGACGATGATTAAAGCCTATCGACTCCTGTCTGAAAAGGGGGATTGGCCACTTCATCTGGGTGTGACGGAGGCTGGGCCGATGCTCCAAGGCACAGTTAAATCATCCACCGCGTTTGCGGTCTTGCTGTCCGAAGGAATTGGTGACACGATTCGTGTCTCGCTTTCGGCTGATCCTGTGGAAGAGGTTAAGGTTGGCGAACAAATTCTTCGCAGTTTGAATCTGCGTCCCAAGAAACTTGAAATTGTCTCATGTCCTTCGTGCGGACGTGCTCAGGTTGACGTGTACTCCTTAGCGGATAAGGTCACTGAAGGATTGAAGGATGTCAGCTTCCCGTTGCGTGTTGCTGTGATGGGCTGTGTTGTTAATGGGCCGGGCGAGGCTCGAGAAGCCGATCTCGGTGTGGCGTCTGGCAACGGCAAGGGACAGATCTTCGTCAATGGAAAGGTCGTTGAAACCGTTGCTGAGGAAGATATTGTCCAAACGTTGATTCGTCGCGCACGACTAGTCGCCGAAGAGCTTGGGCTCGACGAAGACCCGTCAACGTCACCTGAAGTTCTCGTTTAACAATGTTTTTCTTCTCTCGCCGGTCGGTACGTCGGCTGACCGCCTTCGACCGACCGGCGTTAGTTCGTCTCTATGAGCAGGATCCAGTAGCGACGGTACTTGCTCGTGTCCATTTGGACAGACGTCGGTCGTTAACAAATGCTGTGGGGCTTTTTGATTCCGATGGTTTGCGTAGCGCAGCCTGGATCACCGGCACGTTGGTGCCTTTTGGATTCGATGAAGGCGGGCTCGATCATCTCTCGGCATATCTGGGGGATTGCGGTTGTGCGGCCTCGTCTATTGTTGGCCCCCAAGATCAAGTGATGGGGTTGTGGCATCGCCTTGAGCCGCACTGGGGACAGGCTCGCGAAGTGCGCGAAACTCAGTATTCGATGGTTTTTCGTCGCTGGAGTCAGGTCACGCCAGATCCGATGGTTCGTCGAGCCGAGCCTCGGGAAGCGCATCTTGTGTACCCAGCGTCGGTGGCAATGTTCACCGAAGAAGTAGGCTATGACCCGTCCGGACGCTACTATCGCAACCGCGTCGAGGATCTCATCGTCAACAAGCGAACCTTTGTGCGAATGGGACAGTCAGCGAATGGTCAGCCTCGCGTCGAGTTTAAAGCTGATGTCGGAGCACTCGCCGGATCAGTTGCCCAGATCCAGGGAGTGTGGGTAGCGCCTGAGCTGCGTGGGATGGGAATTGCGAGTGCCTGTATGGCGAAAGTTGCACAGATTGTGTCCCGTGAGATTGCTCCAACTGTGAGTCTGTATGTCAATGACTACAATTTGCCAGCCCTGCGTGTGTATGAAAAGGCAGGGTTTGTGACAGTCGGCCATTTCTCAACCGTTCTCTTGTAACTTCACTCTCCCCGCGCGGTAAACTGGGCATGTGCTGAAAATGTCAAATCTGTTCGTCCGCACGCTCCGAGAGGATCCTGCCGACGCCGAAGTGAATTCTCATAAGTTGCTGGTTCGTGGCGGTTACGTCCGTCGAGTTGCTCCGGGTATCTACACCTGGTTGCCGCTAGGCCTGAAGGTGCTGCGCAAGGTGGAAAACATCGTTCGTGAAGAGATGGATGCTGCTGGCGCTCAAGAGATGCTTTTCCCTGCTCTTCTCCCACGTGAACCTTACGAGGCGACCAATCGTTGGGAAGAGTATGGTCCAAACCTTTTCCGTTTAAAGGATCGCCGCGATAACGACTATCTCCTCGCACCCACGCACGAGGAAATGTTTACTGTGGCCGTGAAGGATATGTACTCCTCATATAAGGAATTGCCTGTCACGCTCTACCAGATCCAGACAAAGTACCGTGATGAAGCCCGCCCTCGTGCTGGAATTATTCGCACTCGCGAATTCATCATGAAGGACGCTTATTCGTTCGATATCAATGATGACGGTTTGGCTGCATCATACGAAAATATGCGTACTGCTTACCAAAAAGTTTTTGACCGACTCGGTTTGCCAGTGGCGATCTGCTCGGCGACCTCGGGAGCCATGGGGGGATCACGTTCGGAAGAGTTCCTTTTTCCGTGCGCGATTGGTGAAGATACGTTCGTGCGTTCGTCTGGCGGCTACGCTGCAAACACAGAAGCAGTGACAACTCCCGAGCTACCTGAACAAGATTACTCCGGCGTCGGCGAAGCGACAGCTGTGACCACCCCAAATGCCAAGACGATCGATGACCTAGTCGGCGTGCTCAACGACGTTGTCCCGCGTGCTGATCGTCCGTGGGAAGCCCGCGATACCCTCAAGAACATCGTCGTCGCTTTAACGCATCCAGATGGGGAACGAGAGCTTGTCGTCCTCGGCGTCCCCGGCGATCGCGAAGTCGATCTCAAGCGTGTGGAAGCAAATGTTGCCCCCGCTGAAGTTGAGATGGCGACGCCTGAAGATCTCGCCAAGCATCCTGAACTTGTGGCAGGCTACATTGGCCCACGTTCGATCGGCCCGAACTCGCCTGCCCGCGTGATGGACGAGGAAGGCAACATTTCTGGCTCTGTGCGCTATTTGCTCGATCCACACGTAGCGAAGGGCAGCGCGTGGGTCACCGGTGGTGATGAGCATGAGACGCACTTGATCAACATGGTCTATGGCCGTGATTTCGTTGCTGATGCCATGATTGAGGCTGCAGAAGTCCGTGCAGGTGATGAAGCTCCTGATGGATCTGGCTCCTTGTCCATTGAGCGTGGCATTGAAGTGGGACATATTTTCCAGCTTGGCCGCAAGTACGCAGAGGCACTCGATCTGAAAGTCCTTGACCAAAATGGCAAGTCTCAGGTGGTCACGATGGGGTCATACGGCATCGGCGTTTCGCGTGTCATGGCATCTCTCGCTGAGCTCAACTGCGATGAGAAGGGACTTGTGTGGCCGACACATATCGCTCCGGCGCAGGTTCATGTCCTTGCCACGGGGAAGGGCGAGGAGGTCTTCGAGGCCGCGGAGCGCATTGCTCGCGAAATCGAAGCCGCCGGCTACGAAGCGATTGTTGATGATCGTCGCAAGGTTTCGGCGGGAGTCAAGTTCGCAGATTTCGAGCTCTTGGGTATGCCCTACGGCGTAGTCGTGGGTCGTGGCTTGAAAGATGGAGTGACGGAGATCCGCGATCGCCGTGAAGGAACAGCGGTTGAGGTCTCTGTTGACGACGTCGTGGAGAAGGTGCTCGAACTTCTCAGGTGAGTCATCAAACTGCGGGGGAGGGGTTGCCTCCCCCGCAGTTTATTTCTGCGTAGATCACGTGAGTTTAGTATTTTTCTAAGCCCGGAAGTGGCCCGAGATCGGGCGCTCCCGGGATCGCCTGCATTTGGCTTCCCAATGCGAGGAGCGCATCCGTTTCTTTCACGTCAGCGTGGTGTGCCATTCGAAGCATTCGCGAATAGAGGAGGTCATATGCGGCTTGCGGGATGTCATGGCTGATGGACTGATACGTTGGGCGAGTATCTTGCACTCCTGAGGCGAGTGCCTCGTGAATAATGCCATTGAGCGTGGAGATCAATGCTCGTTTTTCTTCATCTCCGGATCCGCGGGTTCGTGCCGCCCACACCTCGAACCATTCGCGTGCAGTCTCAATATCTCTGACCGCTTCAGGTGAGTCGGCAAGCCGTGCTAGTGCTCCGACGTCGGGGAGCGCATGTTGCTGGTGAAGGCGCGCTGAAGCTGCAAAAGCAATCGACATCCCGAGTTCACGATCGGCCTGAAATGATGCCCCGCGTTTGACGATGTCAGTTAAGAGTTCGTGATCTGAACCGCGGACATAGTGAGGTGATGGATTGGCGTATCCGTGCGGTGCATGGCCTTCCGGCCACGCGCGCCAGACACCTCCGAGAGCTTTTTCCCAGACGGCGGCTTCATTGGAGATCGACGTTTTTGTCAGCGCGTGGACACGCAGAGCAAGCTCTTGTCGGGAGATTTCTTGTGCTGACGGAGGTTGTGGATTGATCGTGTGGATGTCGAGTCGCACACCCATGACAAGCATGACCACAACGAATACCAGAGCAGTAACCATCAGCGTGCTAACAAAACGAATGCGTGATCCCATAGGAGTAATTTTGCCACAAAGAGCCTCTCGTCCCGAGAGGGGCGGTAGGCTTAAAGTATGGCGAATGATCAAAACCAAGATATTTTCAATCTCCTGGCGCCGTCGGTGGCACAGGCGGGTCTCTACCTTGAGGCTGTTCGAGTTGTTCGCGCCGGAAAACACACGAGCGTGCGCGTTATCGTTGATCTTGAATCGGGGCCTGGGGGTGTAGATAGCGACGCACTGGGCGATGTCACTCGTGAAATTTCACAGACGCTTGATCGACATGATCCCATCAGTGGGCCGTACACCTTGGAGGTTTCTACTCCGGGCGCTGAGCGAAAACTGACCACGCCGCGTCACTTTTCCCGTGCGATCGGCCACCTTGTGAATATTGCCTTGGAATCTGGCAATATTCAGGGACGGGTTTTGCATGTCAGCGATGATAAAATGTTGCTTCGCATTGAATCGAAAAGCGCCGAGGAACGTGAGATCCCCTTCTCGCAGATCCGTAGCGCGAAAGTGGTGCTCGAGCTGAAGAAGCCTGAAGGAGAGTAAACGTGGACATTTCGCTAAATGAGCTGAAGGTTGTTGAGTCTGAGCTCGGCGTAAGCTTGGATGTTCTTCTGGGAGCGATCGAGGACGCCCTCATCCACGCCTACTTGCGTGTTCCGGGAGCTGTGCGTGGTTCGCGCGTTGAGCTGAACCGCACCACTGGCAAAGTCACTGTGTGGGCTCCTGAACTTGATGAAGAAGGCAACAAGATCGGTGAGTTTGATGACACCCCCAATGATTTTGGACGGATCGCAACTGCGACTGCGCGTTCAATCATTGCCCAGCGCCTTCGTGATGCAGAGACGAAGCGTATCCTCGGTGATTTCGCCGGTCGTGAAGGCCAGATCGTTTCCGGCGTGGTCGATGGACCTGCGAATAACCATCCAGAATCGCGCGATCTGTTCATCGAACTTGGCGAAAATAGAGGAATCTTGCGTGGGGAAGAACAAGTGGCGTCAGAGCACTATCGCCATGGTGATATGATTCGCGCGCTTGTTCTTGATATTTCAGTTGGACAACGTGGAGCATCAATCCGTTTGTCGCGTTCGCACCCTGATTTTGTCCGTCGGCTCTTTGAAACTGAGGTTCCTGAGATTTCCGATGGCATTGTTGAAATTGTTGCCCTGGCTCGCGAAGCAGGTCATCGATCAAAAATTGCTGTGTGGTCCAATGATCCCGCTGTTGGCGCGAAGGGTGCATCTATCGGTCATAATGGCCAACGTGTTCGTGCGGTCACACAAGAGCTGAATGGTGAGAAGATCGACGTCGTGGATTATGACGATGACCCGGCAGTCTTTGTGGCGGCTGCCCTTTCGCCCGCCAAGGTTGTGCGCGTTGACATCCTGAACAAGGATATGCGCCAAGCTCGTGCAATCGTCCCTGATGACCAGGCTTCCCTTGCAATTGGCAAAGAAGCGCAAAACGTTCGCTTGGCTGCAAAACTGACAGGATGGTCGATTGATATTCGTAAGGCGAGTGAAGAAACAGCGGACTAACTGACTTTCGTTCTGACGTGAGTGTGTTCACCTCAAGGTGAGCACACTCATTGTCTTTTTGTCTGTTTTATACGATAGAATGAGACGCGTATGTGCTCTTCTCAGTATGCGCCAAAGCGCGAACCGCTCCGGACTTGTGTCGGTTGTCGGGAGAAGAATACCCAGCGAGCACTCATCCGTTTGAAGCTCGTGGCTGGTCAAGTCACGGTCGATAGCGAGGGTGCGATTCCAGGGCGAGGAGCGTGGATTCATCCCACATCGTCCTGCTATGACATCGCGCAAAAGCGTCACGCTTTCGCCCGTGCGTTTAAAACGCATTTGGCGGATACGCGCGCTTACGCGCACTGGTTAAACGAACGAGGCCCCCAGGCTTCAACTTCACACGAAGGCGGGTAGGAAAGCTATGGAAACCCGATGAGTATCCAGCGATGAGCTACCAGAAATAGGCCCGCGTATGCGGGCCATGACAAAGGAGAAATGTGGCAAAGGTCCGCGTACATGAACTCGCCAAAGAAATCGGCGTCACAAGCAAGAAGCTGCTTGAAACGCTGAAAGCAAATGGCGAATTCGTCAAAAGTGCGTCCTCGTCGATTGAGGCGCCCGTTGTGCGTATCGCACGCGAATATTACGAAAAGCATCCAGAAGAGCGTGATTCTGCTCCTGCTGCGAAGAAGGAAACACCGCAGGCTACTCCTGCAAAGGCGGTTCCAGCGAAAGTAGCCCCTGCAACACCAGTTTCGGCTACCGTTGAGAAGGCAGAAGAGAAGACAGCTCCGGCTCCTGTAATACCGGCATCCCCGGCAAGAAAACCGGCTCCCAAGCCGGGTGCATCAAATATGCCCAAACCAGGATCGAAGAACAAGCCAACCCCGCATAAGCCTCAGGAACAGGCGAAGCCTGAAGTTGCGAAAGAAGCTCCCAAACCGAAGCGTACAGTTGCTACGCCTGGTGAAGCTCACCGTAGCGCTGAGGCAGCCCGTGACGCAGTTGCCCCACGTCCACAGCGCCGCGGTCCGCGTCCAGGGAACTCGCCGTTTGCTTCACATCAGGGAATGAACTCCGGCCGCAAGGGTCCTCGCCCAGGAAATTCGCCTTTCGGCTCGAACCAAGGAATGGGTACGCGTGGGAAACCAGGTGCAGGAAAGTCTGCTGGAGCTGGTAAGCCGGGTGCTCAGAACGCTCAAAGTGGGCAGAATGCAGGATCAGGTTCGCGCCGCTCCGGCGGTACACCAAAGCCAGGTGCGCGTCGTCCGTCGCCAGCTCTGATGCCTGATCAGATGCCGACGCCGTCGAATGATTCGCGCGGTGGTCGTGGCGGTCGCGGTGGTCGCGGTGGACATGGTGCCACGGGGAATCGTCCGGGCGGCGGCTTTACTCGCAGTGGTGGCAAGGCTCGTGGCGGTTCAACTGCCGGTGCATTCGGTCGTGGAGGCAAGGCACGTGGCCGTAAGAAGCAAAACAACAAGCGCGAGTTTGAAGAGCAAAGTTCACCGATGTTGCAAGGCGTTCAGGTGCCCCGCGGTGACGGTTCGACTATCGTGCGTGTCCGTCAAGGCGCATCGCTGGCTGACTTTGCTGAGAAGATTCAAGCTGATCCTGCAGCACTCGTGACTGTTCTTTTCCGTATGGGGGAAATGGCCACTGCTAACCAGTCCCTTGATGAGGACACGTTCCAGCTGCTAGGCGCAGAGCTCGGATATGACATCAAGATCATGTCCGTTGAAGACGAGGACCGTGAGATCCTCGAAGCCTTCGACATCGATCTCAAGGCTGAAGAGGCTGATCAGGATCCGGATCGTCTCAAGCCGCGTCCTCCAGTTGTGACTGTGATGGGTCACGTCGATCACGGTAAGACCAAACTTCTTGACGCGATCCGTCATGCGGATGTTGTTGAAGGCGAAGCTGGCGGTATTACTCAGTCCATTGGTGCATACCAAACACACGTGGATGTCGAGGGTGAACGACGTACAATCACCTTTATCGATACCCCAGGTCACGAGGCGTTCACACAGATGCGTGCGCGTGGTGCAGACGTCACGGACGTCGCCATCATCGTCGTTGCCGCAAACGACGGTGTGATGCCACAGACCGTTGAAGCAATCAACCACGCGAAGGCTGCTGAAGTGCCGATCATCGTGGCAGTAAACAAGATCGATCTTCCTGAGGCGAATCCCGGTAAGGTTCGTGCCCAGCTTACTGAGTACGAATTGGTGGCTGAAGAATACGGTGGAGACGTTCCGTTCGTCGATATCTCGGCGAAGAAGAAGATCGGTATTGAAGAGCTTCTCGCTCAGGTCATTACGACCTCGGATATTTTGGTGACGCCGCAGGCAGATCCGGAAGGCCCGGCTCGTGGCGTGGCGATCGAAGCGAAGCTTGACCAGGGACGTGGCTCAGTCATTACTGCTCTTATCCAGAATGGCACCCTGAAGATTGGCGATTCCGTCGTCGTTGGCACTGCTTACGGCCGTGTTCGTGCGATGGCCGATGAATGGGGACACCGTATTGAGGAAGCAGGTCCGTCGCGTCCGGTGCAGATGCTCGGCCTGACGTCGGTTCCTGGTGCAGGTGACCAACTAATCGTTGCTGAGGATGACCGCACTGCGCGACAGATTGCTGAGCGTCGTGAAGCTGCTAAGCGCGCTGCGACTTTGGCCAAGCGCCGCAAGCGCATCTCGCTTGAGGATCTTACTGCTGCCATTGAAGAGGGCAAGATTGAACATCTCAACCTCATTATCAAGGGTGATTCGTCTGGTTCCGTTGAAGCTCTCGAATCGTCGCTGTATGAGATCGAGGTTGGTGATGGTGAAGTTCAGCTCAACGTGATCCACCGTGGCGTGGGTGCAATCACTCAGTCCGACGTTGACCTTGCGACTGTTGATAATGCTGTGATTATTGGCTTCAATGTTCGCCCGGCTGAGCGCGTGCAGGAACTTGCTGACTCTGAAGGCGTTGAGATGAAGTTCTACAACGTCATCTACGACGCGATTGACGAAGTTGAGTCCGCAATGAAGGGCAAGCTCAAGCCGATCTATGAAGAGCACCAGTTAGGCTCGGCGGAGATTCGCCAAGTCTTCCGCTCAGGAAAGTTCGGCAACATCGCTGGATCGATCGTGCGAAAGGGAACCATTAAGCGTGGCACCAAGGCACGTCTTGTTCGTGATGGCTCCGTCATTGCACCCGACCTGGAAATCCAGTCGCTTCGTCGTGAAAAAGACGATGTGACCGAGGTTCGCGAGGGTTACGAGTGTGGTATCACACTGGGCTACAAGGACATCAAGGAAGGCGACATCATCGAGACGTGGGAGATGCGCGAAATCCCACGCGACTGATCCATGCATGACCGATGAGCGTGGGCGGGGGCCGGCCCCCCCCCACGCCACCACCAAGATAACAAGAAAGAGAAAATTATTACGGATCAACCCGCAGCAA
>NZ_JBQJCE010000014.1:0-44050 GCF_053585065.1 Arcanobacterium sp. (ex Cirak et al. 2026) | reverse complement strand
GCGGAGTCTTACCGTGATCACCCTTATCCTTATCAGCCGACGTCTGCGACTGACCCTGAACACCAACAGTATCCGCATTCACAGGAGTAATCGGATTCTCGGTAACGGTAGGCGTGTATGTCGCACTCACAGTATTCCCACCCGGGGTCGTGAGCTCAACAGTCACAGGAGTCGCTGTCCCAGCAAAAAGCGGCTCAGGAGTAAAGGTCACAACACCCGTCTTATCAACAGTGTACGTACCTTGACCAGGAACCTTCACAGCACCATCTTTATCCGCACCCTTCAACACAATCGTTGAACCAGTCGGAGCATTCGGGAACATCTCCTGCGGAGTCTTACCGTGATCACCCTTATCCTTATCAGCCGACGTCTGCGACTGACCCTGAACACCAACAGTATCCGCATTCACAGGAGTAATGAAGACGACGTGTGCCACAGCAGAGCTACTATTGTTCGCTGGGTTTGTGTCGTACTGCGTGGTGAGGATCTTGACGTTATTCGTCAAATCGTAAGGAGTATTTTTGCCGCTCTTTGCAACTTTTGCAGTGAAAGTAAAGGTATCTGTTGAGCCCTTCGGCATCACAGGCTTTGGAGTTACCTCGCGATTACCTTTTACAACAGTCACAGTAGAATGATCTTGGCTTAACTGAAGTTCGTAGCCATCCTTCAAAATTTTCTTGAAGTAGATGGAGTTGCCATCACGCAAAGCCTCTTCAACATCTGCCGGCTTCTTGACAACTTTCACTGTTGCCGCATCGACGCCCGCAGGGAACTCGTCAACGAGGTAGTATCCGTAGGAGCCGTTTGTGGTGACATGCGGGCTGTCCTTGAGGGATTTCACGCTAACATTCCACGTTACGGTATCGCCTTCGATAACGTTGACCGGTGTAACCGTCTTTTCAACGCTCAGATCTGCGGGTGAAACGCCCACACCAAACCACGTACCGGATGGTGTAGAGCCAGAGCGCACAGCAGTTTCGCTAGGATCAGCAACAATACCGCGCAGAGTCAATTCAACGGTGATATCTTGAACCCAGCCGCGAATTTCGCCGTTTGCTTGTCCACCGAATCCGTAGTTTTGCCCGCCTTTCAGGAAGCCATCAGCATATGTGCCATTGGGTCCTTTATCGGGGACAAAGAAACGTTTGTCATCAAGCTGGTAATCGCCGGGGGTGAGCCCGCTCTTGTAGAAGTTTGCGTAAGGGCTATCGATCCATTTTGGCACGACGCGCGCAGCTTGAGCGTTATCTTTGGCCACCTCTTTGCCATCAATAGCGCTAATGCGGACATCTTCCCAGGTGTATGTTTGCCAAAGCGCTGGCCAGTTATCTGGGTGATTATTTCCTGATGCTGCTTTTGATCCTGGCCCAACATTCAATTTGTAAATCGGGTTGAGTACAGGGCGGTCGAAGTGAATTGTCAGTGTACGCTTTTGATCGCTTGTGACAACAGTACCGGTACCTTTACTACCGGTAAACATGTTTGAATAAATTTCCCCTGCACGCGTTGGCTCGAGATTCAAGCGAGCACGGAAAGAGTTTCCTTGTGATGTAAGCTCACCCTTGTCACTCAAGGTGTAGGTGACCTTCTCGGTGCCCGTTGGTCCAGGGAAAGGTTTTGTCGCAGTTCCCATTTCCTTTGTTCCAGCCCAATCTGTCCAAAAGACGGCGCTGGATTCGCCAAATTGTTTTTCAGCAGCCTGCGCTACCCCCCCCGGGGAGCAGCCCCATGCTGGACAGGAGTAGTGCTCCAGCAAGGGTAGTGGCGCCAAAAGTTCGGCGCTGTATTCGTGGTTTCATACTTTTCTCCTTGTGTATGCGGCAAAATGCAGAAGGTTCCTACATTTTGGTATTCGATACACTCTGGAGTTTACTCCTTTTTGGAATGGAACAAAACAGGTAATAAAAACTTGAATTAAATTACAGTCACCGACGCCGAGGAGTAGCCTTTTTACTTTGTAAAGTTTGGGAGTAAGTTGCGCCCTGAATGGGGTGTTGTTTGTTGACAACGCACCATTTTCCCCTCTTCCTGGCGGTAGCGAGACCAACGTAGCAACGCCACCATGTGGGAATTCCCTAGTTCGAGTATAGGCGAACTCAAGCGGTTGGTATGTGCAGCACCTGCCCTCGCCCACTGACCGCCACGTTAATACCATTTTTCGCTACCAGTGAACCTCCTCTACTCATTTCGCGCCTCCCGTGTTCCAATGAGGTATGGCTCGATCAAAAACGAAAACGGAACTGTTGGAAGCAGCCACTTCCCGATGGGAGGTGCTGCAGGCCTTGATTGACTCCATGCGTCCAGAGATAGAAAACGCCAGTTTGTTTTTCGGCACTGACTTCAACCGTCCTGAGCCACACTGGGGACGGGACAAGAATCTGCGCGATGTCCTTGCCCACCTATACGCGTGGCAAAAAATGTCGATCGACTTCGTTGACGCCAACAAAAACGGGATCGCCCGGTCATTCCTCCCCGCACCTCACACGTGGCGAACCACACCAGCCCTGAACACACAAATCTGGGAGAACTATCAAAACGTACCGCTGGACGATGTACAGGAGATGCTGACCTCGAGTCATTCCCAGATAATCACGCTCATCGAGAGCTTCACCGATGAGGCACTGTTCACCAAGAAATACTTCCCCTGGACAGGAACCACCTCGTTGGGTTCCTACCTAGTGTCAGCGGCACCTAGCCACTATGACTGGGCCATTAAGAAACTGCGCGCACACAAGAAAGCCAACAGATCAAGCCCGGAACAAATACTTCCTTCACTTTAAATTTTCCGATATAGGCGATGCCCATAGAGAAGATGGTAGGCGAGGTCTGGACAAGGATGAGGTATCAGAGCAGCACCTTTTCAACTAGCTCGCGAAGTTGGCCTCATCCGAATCCATCTGTTGAGACAACTGACACAGAGAGCATTCACGCAGCTTGATCACATTCTCGCCCGAAGAACTCCGCTTCTACAACGCAATCCACAGTTTGCCTCGGTCACTCGAAAAGAGGAGGTCGGACCACCTATTGACCACCCATTAGTGGCCGACCAACTTCTCTTCCTCGATTTAACCTCACTGAGAGCAACACTGAACTCAGAGACAAACGCCCGGCTAATACAGCCGTCTATGACAGTGAGTAAAGGAATAGAGGATTCCATCTCACAGCTGCACTATTCAGTTCAGTTCATCGAGCCTCGGTGGATTAGCACCTGCACGCGAGCACGTGATCGCGGCGACACGAGCCGCAAACTCAGCGATTTCTTGTAGCTCGTCCTTATTCAAAGCGCGCAACACCTCACGGTTACGCCCGCCCGTGAGCCCGCGCGATTCAAGCTGGTAAATCAGTGCTCCCATAAATGAGTCACCCGCCCCGACCGTGTCAATCACCTTGACCTTCTGAGCAGGAACGCGCACAACATCGCCCGCATGGTTCACCGCAATCACGCCTTCCCCTCCACGAGTGACAGCAACTAAGGACGGCCCCGAGGCTGCAAATTCCTTTGCGTACGCGATCGCTGCATCTTCGTCGGGAACTTCGGTCTCGAAAAGGAACCCGAGATCTTCGTCGGAACATTTCACTACGTCGGCCATCTCAATGATCTGGCGCACGCGAGCTCTGGTTGATTCCATGTCGTCGATGAGAGCGGGGCGAATATTGGGATCGTAGGAAATTGTGGCGCCCGTATCTGCCAGATTTTCTGCCTGCGTATCCTCCTGCCCCTTCTTCGCTTGCCTCAGAATTTGGGCAACTTGTCCCGCCCCCGGCTCCATAAACGCCCCGATTGAACCGGTGTGAACGTGATGAACGCGTGTGAGATCGACGGGGGTTCCGCTGAGATCCCACGATAAATCGAAGGTGTAAGTCGAGGATCCGTCCTCGTCAATCATGGCCGACGCCGTCGCGGTCCGTTCAGATTCGGCGCGCTTAACAATCACGTGGTCAGCTCCAAGCCAGTCGAGAAGCACCTGGCCGCGTTCGTCCTGACCAAAACTCGTCAACAAACACGCAGGAATCCCTAAGCGTGAAATGCCAATCGCGACGTTTGCCGGACTCCCGCCAGGCAGCTCTGTGATTTGACCTGCGCGGTTGATGACATCGATCAAGGCTTCGCCAATAATAAGCAGACTCATAACATAATTCCTTCCGTTGAGTCGCGGATAATAATCGAGGGCGCCTCCTGAGTCAGAGATCGTGGCGCTTCCCCGTGAATCACTTCAAGTAACAGCGTGGCTGCCTGGCGTCCGATTTCTGCTGGTTCACGATTCGTCACTGTGATCGATGGACGAACAATTCGACACAAAGGGGAATCCTCACACGAGCAAATCAGCACGTCACGGCCGATATCTTTCCCTGCAGCACGCAGGGCGTTGAAACCACCCACAGCAAGAACCTCATTGTCAAAGATCAGACCGTCAGGAATCGCCAAACCTTCTGCTAAACGTTCAATTGCTTCACGGCCAGATTCCTCAGTAGCTTCTTCCCCGGCAACCACCACGACATCGATTCCATGTGCCTCGCAAAATTCTTCGATCGCAGCGCTTCGCTCTTGGGTATGCAGGAGGGAGGGCATCCCAGAGACGTAGCCAATCGATCGTGCTCCACGCTCAACAAGATGCGCGGCCAGAGTATTAATCATTGCCGACTCGTCACCCACAACGCACGCCGTGCCCTCGATTTCGTTTCCGACAACAACGGCCGGCAGGCCGAGTTTGTCGAGCTCCGCCAGACGTGGATCACCGACGCGCGGATCAACAAGCACAACACCGTCGACGCGTCCTTGAGCGTACCAATTGCGATACGTTGAGAGTTCAGCTTCAGAATCAGGACCCGTGTGGAAAACGAGATCGTATTTCTTGGCAGTCAGTGCCTGCTCAAGCCCGATGATGAAATTAAAAAAGAAGCGTTCGGAGTTATACGAATCTGATTTGCGGGCGATATAAAGCCCGACGGCGTCGGCGGAGCCAAGAGACAGCGACTGAGCTCTCGCATTGGGAACCCATCCGATTCTTTTTGCGGTCGACAAAATACGCTTGCGCGTTTCCGACGATACGCCCGGCCTATCGTTGAGGGCGAACGACACGGCGGTCGTCGAGACACCGGATTCGCGTGCAATGTCGCGGATCGTTGGTCGGTTCATTGTTGCTCTTTTCATGAATTCCCGCTCAGCCCCGTCGCCAACCAGGAAGAAACTTGCTTGCAAAATTCATTCTACTAAAACTTGCACTTAATCGGTTTAGTTATTACTGTGAATTTTACGAGAACAACGAAGCTCTCTGAAGGAAGGCTGACATGGACGTCGGATTGACCCTCACTCGCGTACACCGCACCTTGCACGAACGTATTATGCGTGCCCAGTACACTCCCGTGTCTCAACTTTCGCTTGCCACGTGGCGAGTCCCTGATGAAATTGTCAACGGCGTGTCAGTGATCGGTGAGCCTGTGACAGAGCCAAGTGGGCCGTTCACTCCGATCACTGTAGGTGATACCTGGGGAATGCCGTGGCAGACAGTATGGTTCGATGTCAGCGGAACTACCCCGTCGGCATCGCAAATCCCTCATGGCGACACTGTCGAAGCTGTTCTCGACCTCGGCTGGGATGACCACTCGGCCGGATTCCAAGCTGAAGGTCTCGTCAAGGACGCGCAGGGCAATTCGGTGAAAGCGATCAACCCGCGCAACCAGTGGATCCCGCTTCCACAAACACCCAATACCGATTTCCATTTCCGCATCGAAGCAGCAGCAAACCCACTCTTGCTCGAGGTGCTCCCCTGGCAAGAAACGCACGACGGCGACAAACTCACTGCTTCGCGAACTGAGCACTACCGCATTGCGAAGGCCGACGTCGTCATTCGCCACACTCAGGTAGTCGACCTCGTAACCGACATTTCAGTCATCTATGAAATGCTCGAAGCAAAGGGAGAAGCCGCTTTCACAAACGGCGACTACGAAGCCCTCATGGCACTCAATGATGCTCTCGATCAGCTCGATCTTGGTAATATTCCTGGCACTGCTGCCGCCGCGCGTAAGGTTCTGGCACCGATCATGGCTCGTCCTGCTTTACCCGGGGCACATCATCTGTCGGCAGTCGGGCACGCACACATTGACTCCGCATGGCTATGGCCGATTCGCGAAACGAAGCGCAAGGTTAACCGCACAATTGCCAATGTTGTCCGGCTGATTGAGGATGGCACTGGTTTGGTCTTTGCGCTTCCAGCGGCACAGCACGTCGCGTGGTTACGCGACGAGGATCCTGAGCTTTTTGAACGCGTACAAAAGTGCGTCCGTGAAGGATCGATCGTTCCCGTTGGCTCGATGTGGGTGGAGCCCGACGCAGTGCTCCCCGGCGGCGAAGCAATGGCACGCCAACTAGTGGAAGGCACCGCAGAATTCGAAGATGCTTTCGGCATTCGCTGCAAGGAAATCTGGCTTCCCGATTCCTTTGGTTATTCTGCCGCACTCCCACAGCTTGCCCGCGAGGCGGGTATCGAGCGGTTCTTGACACAGAAGATCTCGTGGAACCAGACCAACGTTTTCCCCTATCACACTCTTCAGTGGGAAGGCATCGACGGGTCACGTATTTACACACACTTCCCTCCTGCTGACACCTACGGCTCAGAAGTCACCGGCGCGCAAATTCGCCACGCTGAACAGAACTTTAAGAACAAGGGCGAGGCTAATAGCTCACTCCTCCCCTTTGGCTATGGCGACGGAGGCGGCGGCCCAACTCGCGAAATGATGGAACGCCTCTCACGGATGGAGGATCTCGCTGGATATCCGCAGGTCGTGAGCGAATCACCACATGCATTCTTTGATCGGGCACAAGCTGAGCTACCTGAACCACCCGTGTGGGTCGGAGAACTTTATCTCGAACTTCATCGTGGAACATTCACGTCACAAATCGCAACCAAGCAAGGCAATCGTCGGAGCGAGGCACTCCTGCGCGAGACAGAGCTGTGGTGCACAATCGCCGCACTTGCTGGAGCTGAGTACCCCTACGCTGAGCTCCGCACTGCATGGCGCAAGGTGCTCTTGTGTCAGTTCCACGATATTCTGCCTGGCACATCGATCGCATGGGTCTACCGCGAAGTTGCCACAATTTACGCCGAGGTCAAGGAGACATGCGAACGCCTCATCGGCGAGGCATTTGATTTCCTCGGCAAAGGACACGAGGGACGTCAGGCGTGGGCAAATGCCACATCGTTTAGTGTCCATGGAGTTGATGCCCTCGGTGCCACTGAAGTTTCCGGCGGAGTCGGCAGCATAAGCGTCTCGGACAAGCGCATTTCCAACGGCGCACTCTCCATTGATTTCAACGATTCGGGCGCAGCCACACAGATCACCGACTCCGCCGGTCATACCTACATTCCCTCAGGGACAAGCGCAGGTGAATTCTGCGTCTTCCAGGACTTCCCCAATACGTGGGATGCCTGGGACATTGACCCGTTCTATAAAGGTTCCCAGAAGAATCTCGAGCTGGTTTTCGATGGAATTCACACTACCGACGCGCAGGCGACGGCTCGTGCACATACGTCTTTCGGGAACTCACAGATGAGCATCGAATGGCGTCTCAGCGCAGGTCAACCCTACGTTGACGTTCATGTGGAAGTGGACTGGCACGAGCGTGAAAAGCTACTCAAGCTCGCCTTCCCGCTTGATGTCCATACAGATCACGCCCAGTTTGAAACACAAATGGGGCACATTACTCGTCCGACCACAACAAACACTTCCTGGGAGAGTGCGAAGTTCGAGGTGAACGCCCACCGTTGGCTTCGTGTGGCAAATTCGGGCACATGCGTGTCGATCGCGAATGATTCCACCTATGGCTGGGACATCACACGTCACGCCACCGGCCAGCGTGGCACGTACTCACTCGTGCGCGCCACGCTGGTGAAATCCGCTGTGTACCCCGATCCTGCACAGGATCAGGGACACTTCGAGTGGAACTTCCGTCTGCGCCCCGGTGCTAGCGTCCTCGACGCCGTCGCCGATGGTCAAGCGATCAATATTCCATTGCGAAAAGCACCTGTCATTGCTGCTCCCTTTACGTGCACAGGTGCGGTTGTGGAGTCAGTCTCGATGGTGCCCGATCAGTCCGGTGATGTCGCGATCCGTCTCTACGAAGCTGAAGGTGCGCCCGGACAGGCACGTATCACATGGCCGGACGCCGAGGTGAAAGCAACCGACCTCCTCTATCGTGACAGTGATAACGCTGCGACAGTTTCGAGTGTCGATGGGGTTCACACCGTTGAACTCTCGCCTTTCCAGATTGTCACATTGCGCGTGAAGGTGGGAGGGACAAAGTGAAGTTCGGCGTCAACTACACTCCCAGGCGCGGCTGGTTCCACTCCTGGCTTGAGTTCGATGCCAGCGCCGTCGCTGAGGATCTCGATGCAATTGCGTCGCTTGGAATTGATCACATTCGGATTTTCCCTCTGTGGCCGATTCTTCAACCTAATCGCACTCTCATCCGCGAGCGCGCGATCGAGGATGTTGCAACGGTTGTTCGTCTGGCACACGAACGCGGGATGGAAACACTGGTGGACGTCCTCAACGGTCACCTTTCGTCCTTTGATTACCTGCCGTCGTGGGTGAGTGCATGGCATCAACGCAATGTATTTGCTGACCCAGACGCTATCTCAGGTGAGCGTGAATTAGTTCGCACCCTCGCAATCCGCCTGTCCCATGAGCCGGGCGCAATGGGCTTGAGCTTAGGAAACGAATTCATCCAGTTCGCTGCCTCCCGCCATCCTTTTCAGCATCAGATCACGACTGCCCAAGCTCACGCATGGCTGTCCGATTTGCTGACCACGGCGAAGGAGAATTGGCCCTGCGGTACACACGTCCACACTCATGACGACGATCTCTGGTTTGATCCCACACAACCATTCGATCCGGCGTCGGCGGTGACGCTCGGCGATCAAACCACCGTCCACTCGTGGGTATTTGGACGCGTCGGCCCGCGGTTCGGCACAGGTGCTCCCGAACTCGACTGGTTCTCTCGTTACTTAACAGAACTCGCTGCTGGTTGGTCCACCGATGTCGAACGACCCGTGTGGTTACAAGAGATCGGATCTCCATCCAATTATGTTCCCACGCAGGAAGCGGCACGCTTCCTCACCGCCAATGTTGATCGTCTCATGGGCGCTCACGGTGGCGGAATCTCCCCTCATCTTCGTGCGATCACCTGGTGGTGTTCACACGATGTCTCCCGCTCACTGGCTGACTTCCCTGAGCTGGAGTACACCCTCGGTCTGTTCGATTCCGATGGCAATCTGAAGCCAATCGGAGCTGCCTATAAATCGGCAATCGAACAGTGGGGTTCCACAGTGCCGGAAGAAGTTGTGCGCCCCACTTTCGAACTCGAGGTTGCGCCGACCCAGCGCGATCTCACGGATGCTCGCGGCGAGTTTTTTGACTCGTGGATGGCGTCCGCACTCAATGGCGATGTTCCGCGCATCGTAATCACACAGTAGAAAACAATCTTCGAAGGAGAAGATATGAAGTACACCAAGATGGCTGCCGTCTTCGCTGCGGCAACTCTGTCTCTCGCAGCCTGCACGGGCGGAACTGCCAACACGTCGTCGAGCGAGAAGCCCGCCGCTGAGGGCAAGATCGCCGGAGAAGTAACATTCCAGACCTGGTCACTCAAGAACGACAAGTTCACCCCGTACTTCGAGAAGATCGTCAAGGACTTCGAGAAGCAGTACCCGGATGTCAAGGTCAAGTGGATCGATCAGCCAGCTGACGGCTATGAGGACAAAGTCCTTCAGCAGGCAGAATCCGGCGAACTTCCCGACGTTGTGAATCTCCCGCCGGAGTACGCTTACTCGCTAGCCAAAGCCGGCCAGCTCATGGATCTGAAGAAGGAATCAAAGGTCATCGGCGACTACGTTGACGGCGGCGTCAGCGCATACACCTATGATGGGCTGGAAGGCTCGTTTGCATTCCCGTGGTACCTGGGCACCGAGCTCAACTACTGGAACACCGAGCTGCTGAAGAAGGGTGGCGTAGACACCCCACCAGCGACATTCGAAGAGAACTGGAAGGTCGCCGGTCAGCTTGCTGAAAAGGGCATCCAGACCATCGCCGATCTCCCCTCACCTAAGGGTTTGCAGATCATGGTGTCCAACGCCGGTGGTCACCTCGACATCCTCAAGGATGGCAAGTTCGTCTTCAATACCCCAGAAGCAGTGAAGATCGTTGAGACCTACGCTGATCTGTACAAGAAGGGCGCAATCACCCCTGAAGCACTTCAGAACGCTGGCACCGCAAACGCTAACGTGAACAACTTCAACAAGGGAACAGTTGCCTGGACTACCGCTGGCCCGAACTACATCGACAAGGATGTGGCAGTCAACGCCCCGACCCTCCTGCCGAAGGTCAAGGTCACCCCTGGTTTCGACAACCCGCCGTTGTTCGTTCAGGGCATCTCGGTTTCCTCGAAGGCAAAGAGCCCAGCTGCTGCTCTGAAGTTTGCTGAGTTCGTCTCCAACACCGAAAACCAGATCGAGTTCGTCAAGCTCGCTGTCGGCTTCTTCCCAGGCACCAAGGCAGCAAACGCTGATCCGTCGAATTTCGCTGAGGCCGCTCAAAACCCGGAGCAGAAAGTTGCAACCGAGCTCGCCGCGAAGCAGATGGACAAGGCCAAGATGACTGGCGATCCTCGTTACACCGAAGAGATGGAAACCTTCGCAAAGCAGCAGATTGCTCTTGCTGTCAAGGGTGAGATCTCTGCGAAGGACGCCCTCGACAAGGCTGTCCAGCACGCACAAGATGCACTGAAGTAAGAAAAGACGCGTTGAAGGGGACGAGCAGATGAGAAGACAAAATTGGTACACACCCTACCTTCTGGTTTTACCAGGAGTGATCTGGGTATTCGTATTCGCCCTGTGGCCTTTCTTGAACACGGTCGCACTCGCCTTCACAGATGCTCGTCCCCTTCAACCGGCCAACTACGTTGGGATGGAGAACTTCCTCAAGCTCTTCTCCGACGAGCGCTTTACCTACGCACTCACCACATCACTGGTCTACGTAGTGGTCTGCGTACCACTACTGACCTTGCTGCCACTGCTACTAGCATTGCTTGTTCATCGTAAGATCCCCGGTATCGGTTTCTTCCGCACTACTTTCTACTTCCCCGTGATCGCCTCAGCCGTGGTTGTGGCTATCGTATGGGAGTTCCTCTTCTCCGGCTCAGGCACCATCAATGAGGCAATGAAATTCTTTGGTCTCGCTGACCGGCCCATTGAGTTCCTTTCTGATCGTTGGTTACTCATTTCGTGTGCCATTGGCCTGACAGTATGGAAAGGTCTGGGCTACTACATGGTGGTCTACTTGGCCGCACTGGGCAGTGTCGGTCGTGAGCTCCATGAAGCAGCTGCTCTCGACGGCGCAGGTCGCTGGCGTCGATTCTGGTCCGTCACTGTTCCAGGCGTACGCGGACCGATGATGTTGGTTTCCGTTCTGATTTGCGTAGCCGCGATGCGTGTCTTTACTGAGCTCTACATTCTCTCAAACGGATCTGGCGGCCCAGGCGGACAAGCGATGTCGATGGTGATGCTCATTCAATCCATGGGCAAAGGCCTGAACGGACAGATCGGCTACGCCTCCGCTATTTCCCTGGTGCTCTTCGCACTCACTCTCATTCCGCTTGCAATCGTCGGCTACACCTCAAACCGCGATCTCATCAAAGATGCACGCACAGCACGCCGTGCGAACAAGCAGGTCAAGAAGAATGCACTTCACGCCCGCCCAGCATCAGAAACTGCACTTCCCGCATCGATGCAACACCTTGCCGTTGCCACTTCGACGTCGGCCCCACGCACCACCGGTAAGCACAAGGAGACCACCAAATGAGCACCGAAATTTCGCAGGCTCCAGAAGCTGTCACAGCAGTCCACGCTGAAACCGCTCAGGTAAAAATTCGCAAGGAACGCCCGTGGCGTGGACACGGCTCGTCGGACATTATGAAGCCGACACTTCCCGGGCTTATCGGGAAATACGCCGCTCTCATCTTTATCTTCGTGATCATGGTGTTCCCGTTCGTGTGGCAGTTGTCGACGTCGTTCAAGGGCGCTACCGAGAATATCTACGATTTCCCCCCAACCTTGTTCCCCGATGCTCCCACCCTGGATAACTACCGCACGGTATTTAACACCATCCCCGTATTTTCCTACGCATGGCATTCATTACTCGTCGGCGTTGGAACAGTAGTCTCGAACGTCATTTTCGCAACACTTGGTGGTTACGCGATGGGATGCTTGAAGTTTCGTGGCAAGTCGATCGTCTTCATTATTTTCTTCTCAACTTTGCTTCTCCCCGGCGAGGTGACGCTGACGTCGCAGTACCTGACCGTCAAGAGCCTGGGGCTGGCCAATACACTGTGGGGCGTGTTCCTGCCCGGTGCGATTTCGGCGATCAATGTGCTCCTCATGGCTGCTGCCTGCCGAATGATTCCTAACGATATCCTCGACGCAGCCACAATGGACGGCGCTACCACCTTCCAGCGCCTTCGCCATATCGTGTGGCCCAACATCCGCGGAATGGTGTCCGTGGTTGCGCTCTTTGCTTTCATTGGCGCATGGGACGACTTCCTGTGGCCGTTAGTGGTACTCTCCGATCCAGCCAACTACACCTTGACTGTGGGTATGCAGTATCTCAATTCAAACTTTGGTGCTAACCCACGCGCGATTGCTGCAGGTACCATGATCGCCCTCGTTCCGATCATTATTCTCTTTGCAGCTCTGCAGAAACAGTTCTTCAAAGGTGTCGAAGAAGGTGGCGTGAAAGCATGAGTATCCCTCCCGCCGGTTCGATCCCCTGGGTCTCCCTTCCCTATCCGAAGTTCGAGCCGGCGGGAGGAGTCTGTCTGCTACGCGCAGATATCGCCTCTGTTGGCACTGCCGACGTCGACGAGGCACGTGAGCCAGGCGTTTACGTCACGTCCAGCACAACCAAAACTCATCGCGAAGTTTCTCGATTGCGCGATGAACTGCGTGCCTGTGGCGTGCGAGTCGTTGACACTGCAGCAGAGTCAGAAGTGACGATCCTACTTGACCTGGTCTCGCCTGATCTGAGTATGGAACAGGATAACCGTGAATCTGTCCGGATCGAAGTGAATCTGAATCAGATTCGGATCTCCGGTTTGACTCCCACCGCACTATTCCGCGGCACACGCCTTGTCCTGCACAATGTTCATGCGCAAGGAGCATTGCCGTGCGGCGTCGCTACTACTCAGCCTCAAGTGCTCGTGCGCGGTTTACACGTGGACGCTGCCCGGAAGTTCTATTCAAGCCAATGGATCGAAAAACGTCTGTATGAGATGTCCTGGGTAGGGCTCAACACTTTCGAATGGCATTTTTCAGAGAACGAAGGCTTCAGAATAGAATCCGAGACATTTAGCCAAGTCGTTTCTGCAGAATATATCTCTCGCGAGGAGGTAGTTCGTCTCCTCGACCTTGCTGATGACCTCCACATTGACATCATCCCTTCCTTGGATATGCCCGGGCACCTACGCCAGGTTCTCGCTCACTTCCCCAATCTTCAGCTTCCACCGGCACAACTCACCCCGCAAAGCGAACCCCTCGCAATTCCTGATACTGGACACGCTCTTGATATCTCACATCCTGAAGCTGTGGAATTTGCGATGAGCCTCATCGACGATTTCGCACCTTTATTCGCCCGTTGTCACAGGTGGAACTTAGGCGGCGACGAATTTGTTGACTTTGCTCGTATCAACAACTACCCCTGTCTTGCCGACGCTGCCCGAGAACGTTTCGGAGAAAACGCAAACGGCTTTGACCTACTCACAGATTTCATTAACCAGATCGCTGCCCACCTGATCGAGCTCGGATTCGAACCGCTGGTGTGGAACGATGGACAGCTTCGTGGGCACGTTGTAAAACTTGATCCACGTGTGACTCTGACATGGTGGACGAATTGGCACAAGGATATGGCTCCGTTACGTACAGCGATCGACGGCGGCTATCGCATCATCAATTTCAACGATTCACTTTTCTACTATGTGCTCGGTGAAAATGCCGGCTATCTCCATCCGACAGCTCAAAAAATCTGGGACGCAAACTGGCATCCTGGTCTCTTCCCCCATCTTCCGCCAGCCGCAGTGAGCGAAGAGATGGCTTTCGAATACTCCGAACCAACCCGCCAAGAACTTCTGACCTACCCCAAGGAACTGCTCGGCTCGATGTACTCGATCTGGTCCGACAAGGCTGATGCTGAAACCGCGAACGACGTTGCACAGCTTGCTTTACCTGGGATCCAGGCGATGGCTGAACGAGCATGGAACGGCGGAAGCACGCTCTCGCTCGATGAATTCACAGCTTTCACCCATCAGATCGGCACACCGCTGCCGCCGCCTCGTCATTGACGTGTCCCAGCGCCTGGCATCCTATTGACACAAACTTTGGTGTTGCACAGAATAATGCGGTCCACACCCAACCCCTTTATCCTTAAAGGGTGAATTTCTTTGCGCCAGTAAACTCCCTCTTGTCTCTCCCCCGACAGTGGTGGCGTTCTTGTGCACTTGCAGTCTTTTCAGTTGTGCTCTTGCTTATGCTGGCAATCTCTCCAGCTTTGGCGCAGCCCCCAACTCCCCCCACCCCATCGACACCGCACAGCACGTCGCCGTCGGCGAACACGCCACCGTCGGCAAACCAATCATCGGCGAGTACACATCAACATGTCCTTGTTCTCCTTACGAGCGGGCTAAGCTGGCAGTACATCAATTCCACCGACACGCCACACCTCGCCCAGTGGGCCGATGCCGGCACAATGTTCAATATGATTCCCCCCGATGTGCACGAGTGGGGATGCCCAGAAGATGTGAGTCTGGCACTGAGCACCGGCACACTGCTCAGCAAAACCTCAATCAACCACGACGCCGGTTGCGCCATTCAACGAATGTTCGACGGTGCTCCCCTGCCCCTATGGCAAGATGCAGATTTCGACGCGATCATCGGCACCCTCGGATCCGCACATAAAATTGGCGCACTTTCACAGGTTCTCCAGGAGCACCATATTGATTCGCGCGCTATTGGAGCACAGGCTGGCGCCCTCTTGGTCACCCCGAACGGGTTAGCTCCCGAAGGTTTCGCATCCGAGCGAGTCAGCAATAAAGTCCTCAGCTCACGCATTGCCGATGCAACGCGGACATTTTCACTCACTGTCGCTGACATCACAGGTGCAAATTTCTCCGCCGACCCAGAACGCTCCCGTATCTCGCCACTCAAGCTCCCCACACTAACAAAAACTGATCTTCAACCGCCCACTGACTTCCCAATTCTCATACCTACCGACTACTACCGTGACATCAGCGCACGCAAGAGTGCCGAACGTGCGGAAGCTGTGATATCGAAAGTGCCCACCGGCACAAAAGTATATTTCCTCTCGTTACAGACATTAGCGGCAACCGAAGTGTTTCAGCCCGGATTCGTTTCCTTCGGCCCCGGCACACCCCAGTCCGACGCCGGTGCGCTCGGCGGACGCGGTCTCGGCTGGTCACCACAGGTTCGCCAGCACGGCAACGTTCACTATTCGTCGATTGTGCCCTCGATCCTCGCTGATTTCGGAATCGATGCACTCGCAGCAAAACCGACACCAAAATCCGCAAGCTCATCAACAGATACGACGACGTCGGCGCAAACAACGCAAACCGATGCACACTCCCCCACATTGGATGATCTGATCCGCGTTGGAAAAAGTGTTGACCCACTGACATCGTTGCGAGCAAGCGCAATGACCACGCTTGCCACGAATACACGTGGCGAGGTGCGCGCAGATGAGCTCGCAAGTTCGGCGCGCAAAGCCTCGGTCATCGTGCCTGTCAGAGGCGCTTTCGTTTCTGCGCTCACACAGTACACGATCACGTATATTCTGATTGCCACAGCATTCCTCGTGGCAATCGTTCGGCCAAAACTTTCAGAAAAACATGGCCTTCGCCGTATTGTCTGTTTTATTCAAACCGCTCTTGACCTACGTGGTGTCCGCATTCTCCTGGCACTCGCGGGTCTGTGGATCAGCGCGATCCCAGCGGCATCGCTGATCACCACATGGGTCTGGCCGTGGTGGATGAGCGGTTCTCCTCGACATGCATTGTTCGTGGGGACATATCTCGCGGCAAGCGTCCTGGCTGGCTTTGCCTTGGTGAGCGTCCGTTGGTACTCGGGAGGGCCACTGGTCATCATCGGAGCAGTGACAGCCGCCGTCATCTTAGCTGATGTCGCGACTGGTTCACGCAACATTGCTGACTCGCCCATTGGTTTCAATACCTTGGTGGGAGCAAGGTTCTACGGTTTAGGCAATGAAGCATTTTCGTTTGAATCCACTGGGCTCCTTCTTGCACTCGGTGGGTTCCTCTGTTGGGCGTCATCGACACGTCGGGGAATGCGCCGCTCCGTTGCTCCGTCGTGGGCACTCACGCTGTGCGCATTGATCGGAACTGTCGGAATCATGATCGGAGTGTGGCCCACACTCGGCGCCGACTTCGGTGGCGCAATCGCGCTCATGCCTGCGCTCGTTATCCTCCTACTGCTTGCCTCGGGGAAAACAATACGTCTTCGCATTGTCGCTTTTCTCAGCGTCGGTGGACTGGCACTGTCGATGGGAATCGCGCTACTCGACTGGCTTCGTCCCACTGAACGCCATACTCATCTGGGCAACTTCGTTCAAGCGATAATCGACGGGGATGCGTGGGACATTGTGTGGCGAAAACTCAGCGTCAATCTTCAACTCCTGGTGAGCTTGAGCCACCGTTGGATTGTCCTCGCAGGTGTCATCTTCCTTTTTGCGGTGGTCTGGCCTTGGCTCACAGCGCACTATGCGAAAAAGCTTGATACCGCATTACTCTCCACTCCCGACGGCACCGCCTTGAGCCGTCGTTCAACACTGGCAGTTCTCATTCGCCAGCCACTGGGATATACGCTGACCTCGGTGCTAGCCTGCACGGTGATTGCATTTGCGGTCAATGATTCAGGAATCGTGTTGCCCGGTTCCACATTCCAAGTACTTATGCCCGCTCTGGCAGCGACGATTTTCCTTTCCTTTTCTACCCGCACCCGGTGATCACGATGCTGATGTGTCGGTTTCCTTTGCCCCACCACTTTCAGGGCTACCGACGTCGGTGGGAACGTTGTGAGCCAGATCAGCATCGGCAACAGGGAGAAACCCAAAACGGAAATCATATTGCAAAAAGCCAGTGGCCGACCCCTCGTCGTCGCCGCCGACGTGGTGGCTTCTGTTCCGATCAGAAATTGCTAAATACTTGGAATATAACTGGGCGAGGTCACGCGAAAAACTTTCAGCCTCGTCTCGGGAAAAAACGTAGAGGGTGTCACCGTTCATTCGCACAGTCGGTTGCGAACGCCGGGTGAGTTCAGCCGAAAAATTTTCCGATCGCTCACGGATCACTGTCTCAAGGTGCGCGAGGGCAGCGGCCAGAGCAGGCGCGGTTTCAGGATCGTCAACTTCCCATCCACCTGAAACAGCTCGCCACCAGGTTTCACGGCCATCGCCTTCGCTGGTGGCAGACTCGATTACTCCTGCGTCGTGCAAAATTTTCAAATGGTAGGACATCTTATTCGGCGCAAGTTCTAGGGCGTTGGCAAGATCTGACGTGCGCGCTTTCCCACGGAGATTCAATTCGTAAAGTGCGTTGAGCCGGATCGAATTCGCGAGAGCTTTGGCAACGTTCGGTGTGGCCTTATTAGTCATAGTTCTACGGTATCCCACTGGCTCGGTTTCGGCAGGGAGCGTACCCGTGGCATCGCAATCCATGAAAGCGCAGGAATAAGGGTGAGGAAAATGAATAGCGTAATCGTAGGCCGATATCCCACATGATCAAGCATCCAACCAGAAATCGTTGGCGAAAGGGCAAGCGGCAATGACGTGATGACACCGAGGAGTGACATTAGGCGGCCTTGGATATCTCGTGGTGCTGCGGAGAAAATGATTGTCGAGTGTCCTTCGATGAAAATCAATGCGAAGAGAAATATTCCCATGCCAGCAATCAGCACGCCGTAGTCGAACACAAAAATTGTCGGAACCAAAAAACATGCAGCAACAGGAACACCGAATGTGAGAGTTCGCCCTGTCGCGACACGGGTGGAATAGCGGCCGGCGAAGGCTGATCCCACGAGAGCAAACACGGCGATCGACATGGTGTACACAGCGATCGACTCAGGAGAACGACCGTGAAGCACGAGGGCGTATGTGTAAGTGAATTGCACTCCCATGAATCCAATATTGAGGACAGAAAACGGCACGATGATCTGCAGGATCAGATTGTGAGCACAGATCCACATCCATGCCTGTCGAATGTCAACGATAAACGTGGTGAGGGCAGCGGTCAGAACCTTCTGGCGTTGCACGTCGGCAGTGATGTCAGGCGACGTACGAGCCTCACGCACGGGAGGATCATACTTCATGAGCGACCCGCACAAACCAAGCAAAAGATACCCCGCCACCGATACAGCGAATGGCACCCATACACCAAGCGAATAGAACGCTGCGCCAACGGGAGGCGCTGAAAGTTCGATGCTCGCATCCCTGCCGCGGTTGGCTGCCTGAGCTTTGATGAAGTTTTCGCCACGCACAATCGAGCGGAGAACGGCGTCGGTAGCGAAACCAAAAAGACCCACGTTCACTGCCCCGAGCGAAGTCAAAGCAATCAGGATCGGAAAAGTGAGGTGATCGGTAGCAAAAAGAACAGTGATTGTTCCCCAGATCATGGTGCCCATGGCAGCAAAAAGATAGATGATTTTCCGTCGGTCAAAGCGATCGACGATCACACCACCAGGTACCATGCAGATCACGCCGATCGCTTGAGAAGTGGTTGCGATCAAACCAGCTTGTGTTGCCGATCCGGTCAGTGCGACGACGGCGAGCGGCAAAGCGAATGTTCGGATGCCTCCTGCAAATTTCGCAGAGGTATCCCCTGCAAACCAGGCACGATAGCCAGGGGTAGACCACAAACTCAGTGGTCTGGTTGTGGTTGCACTGTCTTGGGAACGCTCAGTTGTTGATGACATGAGGCCAGCATATTAATTCAAATTAATTTGCGCAATTTATTTTGAAATAATTTCCGTTGCGCCCCCACTCACTCTCGATCCGGGCACGAGACTTCATCGTCTCCCCTTATTTTTATGGAAGATCGGCACAGTGTTCTCATGTCTCAACACCGCCCTCTCCTCACCCACTATGACTTCTATTCACTCGTCGGCTCAGAATATCTGCAAATACATGCTGCGGATCATCATCCGCTTTCTATCACTTACCCCGATTTTTCAAAAAAATTCACTGGGTGAGTTACCAAATCTGCGGCGCGTGATGGTCTCGCAATTTTTATGAGTAACCCTCATTATTCAAAGTATTTGTGCATCAATATCTTCAGCAACATCGACGCCCGTCTTTATTTAACATTTCAAATAGAAAATCTGTTCATTGTTTCAGAAAAAGCTATACCGCGATCGATGAACTGTTACTCTATCTACAGAGTACACTGAGGTAAAATTTCTCAAAGAATCCGTCACACATAGGCCACTCATCATCTAAAATCACCCTTGACCACTACTATCATAGCATGATAGATCTAGAGAAACATCCACGCTCGAGCAGTGCACTAATCTAGCTGCCGCTCATGCATCCACGCTACGGTGTGTCAAAACCACCACAAACATTCATGGAGACGTCATGCGCGATTTCACATCAGACGGAGGCCGACTGCTTCATTCTCTTGGAGCGTCAAAACCAGCCGAAGAAGCATATCTTAACCTCCTTCTTAAACAGAAACTGGACATCCCTCAGTCGATTCTCAACGAGCTTGTCCACTTGAATCTCGTAACAGTCGGCAAAGCAGGCCCAGTCGCACAGCCGGCGTCACCAATTTTGCAAGAAGCACTAGAGACAAAATTTGCTGAAGTAAAAAATCTGAAAGACTCACTCAACGCTTTCGAAGCGATAGAGTCTCGGGAGCCGCAGAACACTCACCACGTCACCGTCTGTTTCCATGAAATGAATCTGTGGTACAACAACATCATCCACAACGCGCAGTCCCATATTCGGTATTGGGATAGCGATCCACATATCAACCGAGAATTTATTGCCCCACAATTTGCGTCGGTATTTAAGCGTGGAGTCTTCGTTGAATCAGTGTACGAATCCGAATCATTCGACGACCCAGAATTTACAGATGCGATTCTTGAGTGCGTTCAGGCTGGTGAGCACGCCTCAGTCGCCCATAAGCTCCCTTTCCGAATGCTGATCGCCGACGATCGCGAGATCATGATTATGTGGAGGAACGAAGCAGACCTTCCAATCGCAATGCTCTCTGACTACACACACTTAATCAGCTTCCTCTTGCGCAGTTTCGATCATGTGCGGGAGCGAAGCATTCCATTTGGCCATCACCACACAAGTGGTGACGCGATTGTCTCCGACGAAGCGAAAGAAATCCTGAACCTCATGGCAATGGGACTCACCGACGATGCCATCGCACGGCGCCTTGGGGTCAGCACCCGTACCGTGGGCAGGCGAATTGGCTCGCTGATGACAGCGCTCAATATCAACACACGGTTCCAACTCGGCATCAAGGCACAGCAAATCTTCCTTGGCAATCAGGGAAAGTAACGCGACCTGGCAAGGTATATGGCATATACGCAGAGTTCAATACTGTCATATACACGCCCTGCCAGTTTTCGACAAATGTTAAGACGGGCGAATAAATACATCCAGAAAAATTTTTTACCCACACACAGGTTCCCTAGAAACAAGCCGAAAAGTCATGTTGCCATCACAGATCAGCAACAAGAATTATATACATCTATGCACATAAACAATCGATGAAATGTTGAAATTTAATCAACATGAGGACCAAGTACAACCAGGGACAACCTTGATCTCAGATGGGCCGCTAAATTGCTTGTTAGAATTCAGTTCGTTCGGTAGCACGCACATAAAAAGTTCACCGACCAGCAAATTCATCCACACAGACTGAAGGGATATCTACATGGATATTTCAAAAATCAAACGAGGAGCGTTAGCCTCTGGCTTAGCCGGCGCACTCCTCGCAACCGCCTTCGGCGGAGTCGCACAGGCACAGGAGCAAGAACATAGCCAACAACTTCCGCGCATGGCATATACACTTCGAAGCGAAGCATATAAAAACTCCAGCGACGGTGTAGTGTCTCCGTATATATTCACAATCCCTAAAACAGCTCAAGCCAAGACCTATATTTTACAAGGCTCTCCTGAGCCAATGTACCGCGAAATTCCCAAAAATGGCCGACCTGAAGTAATCGACGAAGAGAAAAAGCAAGAAGATCCAAGCAAAAACGCCTCACTCTTCGAAACTTCGAAAATTTCTGCTTCTGATGTAAAAGAACAGTTTTCTCATCTAACTTATTGTTTCGACAAAACACAATCTTTTCCGAACAACGCTGGGCGGAATAAAATTTCACTAGAAACAGACGAGATAGCATTTACTACCCCACAAACAAACACTACCAATAAGCAAAACCAGTACTACGAACCTCAATCGGTTCAAAAAGAACTCAAAGATAAGCACGCTGTTACACAAGTGATTTGGAATGGCTTCCCAACCGACACCAGCAATCTTCGGGAAACACTGACGCTTTCCATTGATGAATTTCATGAAGCCACGCAACAGGCAGTTTGGAAGTATACGGACAAAAACACGTGGTCATTGGAAAGGGCTCGACAAAATCTTGGCACTCAGGAAGGTCTTCGATCCTATGTGGCGTATTTGGTGCTAGCCGGAGAAAAACCCAGAAGTAACGAAGCCGAAGCTCAGACACTTTTAACAAGGCGCCCAAATTAGCTGACGCCCCAAAAACCGATGCAGATCTTTACGTCATAAAGTCTCAAGACACGGCACGCAAAAAGCAGGATCTACTCAAAGCAGTTTTCACAACAGTTGAGGATCCTGATAAGCCCTTCTCTCCACCGACCGATAAAACCCCTGACGCCCCTGGATGTAACTGTCCCAAAGGTGACCCAGGCCCAGCAGGACCACAAGGCCCAGCAGGTCCACAAGGCACACCCGGCAAAGACGGACAACCCGGCACACAAGGCCCCAAAGGTGACCCAGGCCCAGCAGGTCCCCAAGGCCCACAAGGCACACCCGGTCAAGACGGTAAAGACGGACAACCCGGACCACAAGGTCCCAAAGGCGACCCAGGCCCAGCAGGACCACAAGGCACACCCGGTCAAGACGGTCAAGACGGACAACCCGGACCACAAGGCCCACAAGGCACACCCGGCAAAGACGGCAAAGACGGTAAAGACGGACAACCCGGTCAAGACGGCAAAGACGGACAACCCGGCACACAAGGCCCCAAAGGCGACCCAGGCCCAGCAGGACCACAAGGCCCAGCAGGTCCACAAGGCACACCCGGCCAAGACGGTAAAGACGGTAAAGACGGCAAGAATGGCAAGGACGGCGTCGGTATCCTCGATATCAAAATCGACAGCCAAGGAAATCTCACTATCACACTGACCGACGGTCGTAAGCTCAATCTTGGCGCGATCCTTGGGCCTCGCGGTCCGAAAGGTGACAAGGGCGACAAAGGCGACAAGGGCGACCCAGGCCAACCAGGTCCCAAGGGCGACAAAGGCGACAAGGGCGACACCGGCCAACCAGGCCCCAAGGGCGACAAAGGCGACAAGGGCGACACCGGCAAACCCGGCCCGAAAGGCCCCAAGGGCGACAAAGGCGACAAGGGCGACACCGGCGAAACCGGCAAACCCGGCCCGAAAGGCGACAAAGGCGAAACCGGCAAACCCGGTAAACTTACACCTCCCATCGATAAACCGAAGATGAACGATCCACATGCTGAAGTCACACCAAAGACCACTCCGCCTGCACAGGAGCCGTCTTCCAGGCTTCCAAAGACAGGAGCAACGGTCGGACTTATGGTTCTCATCTCTTCACTGATGGTTGGCACTGGCCTTGTGGCTCACCGAGCGCGCAAGTCCAACTGATCTCAATGAAGTAGGTAGCAAAGAAGGGGGTTGGGTGTTGGTCGTCTTTTAGGCGAACACCCAACCCCCTGTGTCATATGTGAACGGCGTCAATCCCGTTAGCATAATCCGTCTATACGAGAGCATCATCATGGCAAAACTATTGTCAGCTCTACAAAGACTTTCCATGGAAACAAACCCTCTCAGAGCACATTAATTGCGAGAGTGCCTCTCGGATTCACTGATCGCTCTTATACAATATCGCGCATTTTTGTACGCTGACGTTCTCTGCGTACCATCACCGCAAGGACGAACAACGATACCACTGCTCCCCCGATAAGAACCCACATCCAGTTTTGAATAACGAAGCTGGAAGAGTAGTCCTTTGCTGCCTCAGCCACAGCTCCTTCAAAAGGTACGCGCTCTCCACGCACTAAGAGTCGATGCGTGTTTACCGAATAGGGGGTACACGTGAAAAGGGTGAGATAATCATGTCCAGCTTCTGCCTTCAAGTCAGAAATCTCATCGGGAAGCACCACTTTGATTTGATTCACTTTGTAGGCCAAGGTCTCCCCCAACACATCCACAAACATGAGATCTCCACGTCGGACGTCTTTTAAGTTGTCGAACAACGTCGCGCTGGTCAGACCAGTGTGACTCGTCAACACTGAATGAGTACTTTCGCCGCCGACAGGCAACGATGTGCCATATAAATGTCCTGCGCCCGAACCAATCACATCCGGCTGCGTATCGTGACGCACCGGCAAATCGATTCCGACTTGCGGCACACGCACACGTGCCATGATGTCACCCGTTGCTGAAAGCTGCGAGCGATACTCTTCATATGCTTTCGACGCTGGATTGGCGACATCACTAAGATACGGATCTAGAATTGGCACGCCCGGCAACTTCTTGTTGTACTCACGAGCAACGTCAAGTGCGCTCTTCTTCTTCGAGTCATCGAGCTGGGCCACCTGAATGCCATACTTCGCAGCGAACTCGCGCTGACGCATATTGTTGTAGTTGGTGGACACCACTGGATACAGCATCACAAGAATCCCCAAAAGAACTACAGAAATTGCAATCCACCGTGGGTTAATACTCTTGGGAGCTGTATTTTCTCGCACGTGCTTCATCGCTCTGTCTGCTCTTTCTTTCGCAATCCCGACTTCACCCAAGTCACTACTATCACCGCAGCAAAAAAGACTCCGCACCCAGCGATTGCCAATCGTGGCCACATCCACGTCTGGACTCGGAAAGTCGCAATGTCGGCTATTCTGCCCTGAAGTTCCTGCGCCCCGACGTCGGGAGCACGTTCACCTGTCACCAACAGTCGGTACTGGTTCAGATACCCGCCCTCCGGAGTGATACAGGTGACGAGAGTAACCAAATCCCGACCTTTCTCTGGCTGGATCTTGGACAGGTCGTTTGGAAAAACTAGCTGCGTATCAACAACTCTGTAGCGCAGGCGCTCGCCATAAACAGTGATGAGAAACTGGTCTCCTTGTTTCAACTGTTCCAAATCCGAAAAATAGGTATGTCCAGGCCACGAATGATGCCCCGCCAACACCGCATGTGTCCCACTGCCGCCGACCGGCAGGTGGGAACCATAAAAATGCCCGACGCCGGAGAGAAGTGCAGCATCGTCTGTCCCGTGAACAACGGGTAACATCACGCCGATGCGAGGGATCGTCACTGTGGCCATCACTTTCGAGTCAGCCAAAAGGTTATCGTACCTACTGTATTCCGTTCCGCTATCAGGGGTTTCTTTTCCCCATGGGTCAGCGAGTAGACCAGGATTGAGGGTTTTGTTATATGCTCTTGCCGCAGCTAACGCGACGACGTTCTGCCGATCCTCGGATTTCGACATCACAGAAACGTACTTGCGCGCCGACTGTACTGTTTTCGCGTCATTCGCAATTTGAAGAAGAACCGGATAGGCCGATATAGCGGCACCGACGAGTACCAAAGCGAGTGCCACAAAGCGTTGCCACATCCGCATACTATTCCTCCGTCAAGAAAATGCGAGGGCGGGGTCGGGAGCCCTACGGGCAACCCGGCCCCGCCCTTGCTCACTTAAGTTATCAGGCATCCTTGCGACGGTTTGAGTACACGTAGTACCCCACACCGCCTCCAACAAGGAGAATGCCGAAGACCGATATCACAGCCACGCCCATGCCACCGGTCAGCGGGAGTCGGTTGCCGAGGTTATCTGGCATGTTCACGATCTGAATGTTGCCGCCCTTGTTATCCTTCGGATCTTTATCGCGGTTTGCTTTTGCAAACGCTTCAGAAAGATTCTCTGTCATACCGGGAACCGTAAGATCAAATTCGACTGGCTCGGCAAGAAGCTGGAACCCCTCAGGCGCTTTGGTCTCGACCAAGCAATACGAGTGGTACTTCAGTGTGTCATTGACGGTTTCACCGTTGTACCAGTTTGAAAGCTGAAGACCTTTAATCGAAGTGTAACCATCCGCGGTAGATGCATCACTAGTTGCGATAGCTTTCGCAGTTTTGAAATCGACATTCTTGCAAGTAAAACCATGGCCATCGTTATTGTTTACTGCACGGTAAACAGCGAACTTTGCGCCTGGTAGTGGCTTTCCTTCGTCACTGACTTTCTCAATAAGAATATCGCCAAATCGTGAGAGAACCTTGTTTGACGGAATCTCCCGATATTGCGATGTCCCTTCGGGAGTGGGTTGATTCTCACCTTGTTGTAATGACGGAAGTCCCCCGGGCGTTGGAGGCTGGTATCCTCTATCCGTCCAAAAACGTCCATTTGGCACAAAACTTGCCTCATTAAGGACATTGCCGTCTTTTGGCATCTTCTCGATTACGACGCGAATTTCGGTGCGAACTTTCGCACCACTATTCTTCGCAAGTTTGTCGAGACCCTCTTGGGTAAAGCTGAAACTCAATGGATTACTGGCAGTAGCTTCAGCACCAAAAACTTTATAGTCTTTGTCAGCTTCAAGATTCTGAACAGATTTGTCATCACGAACAATAGACAGCTGGGACGACTTATACTTCGTTTCTTTAGGGAGCTGATCCTTAATTAGGTAGTACGTCAGATCCTTGTGATCAACATGCTGATCTTGATTTTGGTCAAAAGCCCAGATCGTCGACTCAAGCTGGTACGTGGCTTCCTGACCAATCTTGTATGTATCCTGACCTTCTTTGCCAACATTGCCGTCAAAGACTTTCTTGGAGATTTCGTCATACTGGTTCTTTGGATATACATGAACATCGTACATCCAAGAATGACGAGCATCCGGATCAGTCATCGGAAGGGTCACAAGGAACGGCGCAATACCAGTAATCTGGGTGTTCTGATAGTGCTTGCCGTTATTGTCCTGAATATTCGACGAACCAGCCAAATCTTCAGTGACAAGATAGAGTCCAACGCCATTATCGACCGTGATGGTTGCGACACCGCTATGGTCGGTAACGCCGCTATGTGCTGAGCCGAGTGCATACTCCTTCGTTCCAACCGTTACTTTGTTCTTTGCATTCAAAGTAATAGCCTGATTTTGAAGGTCTTTAGCTGTCTTCCAGCCTTCGTTCGTTGCCAGATTGATGCCTTCCACACGGCGAATCTGAAATTTCACGTTCTCCAGCGGTGGAAGATCCTTAACTGCGTCGTAGCTCTTTCCTGTGCCGTACTTGGCATTGGTAGCCGGGACCCCCATGTATTTATGGATCGACAGCTGCGTCTTAGCGTCTGCCTTAATAAGTGCAGGGTTAGGGGCAGCCTGGTTCTCCCCACCAACTGTTGCCTGCGGGTTGGGAGTATCAGGCACGGCACTGGCCGTACCTGATACTCCCATTGAACCGAGCAAGGCGAGAATCGCGACTGCGGCACCAGCCTTGACCTTGGTTGACTTCATGTTGTGCTCCTAGCTGTGTGCTGTATTTATTTCACAATGTCTGAGATTCGCAGCTGCGAACCCCTAGTTCCGGATTCGAACCCGACGGGGTCCACAGCCGGAGGTTCTGTAATAGGCAAATAAACCGATGAATACGAGTATGAAACCTGCCACCGCGTTGTATCCGAGTCCGATGCCACCTGCACGTGGAAGATCGCTGTGGGTTTGGTCAACAACATCGATCGCAAACTTGTCACCATTTCGAACGCTCACGTTCGACGTCGTTGTGGAGAGGATTGTGACACCATCGGCGTCGAGTTTGAAACGAACTGGCTCCGCCATGAGGATGTAACCATTCGGGGCGGCAGTTTCAACAAGCCAGTATTTTCCAAACTTCATCTTCGTCGAGGTAAAGCTTCCGATCTTGCCTTGTATAGGCGCTAAGACATCGGCAATCGGAGATGCACCCTGGCTCGGGTCCTTGTCGAATATGGCGAATGAAGAACCATCGAGTTCGCATATTGGCTTATCGGTGTCACAGTCCTTACCGAATTTGTGAACTGTGAACACTGCTGTTGTCTCTGTCTTATCAGTGACTTCCGCTTGGATCCGATCGTGTTGCCTCGACCATGTCTGTGCAACGTTCGTCAGCGTTTTTGGCGCACCCACGTTGACCGTTGCATTAAACGTCACCACGAGTGATTCGCCAGGCTTAAGCGTGACGTGGTCATTATCCGACACCATCATCCCTTGTTCGCCTGCAGCGCCATGAGCAGCAGGCGGTTTGGCTTCGTCTGTCTGAAAAATGCGACGTCCGCCGCCAATGCCAACCTTATATCTCTTAATCGCAGAGCCGTCTACATAGCGAACACCTAGCGGAAGTTGATCCTGTAGCACGACATTAGTTTGGTCGGTGTTTCCGCCGTTTTTCACGGTGATCGTGTAGGCAACAGTTTCTCCCTCACGGAGAGATTTACCTGCACTACTGGCATCCGAAGTCTTCGTGATTTCAAGTTTCCGAGAATCGACAGTCCAGTGTGCCCGACTGGTCACTACACGGTGGGAGTTAATACCTTCGCCTCTCGCAGTGGCGATATTGGTCGTGGGCTTAATCAACTCGGACGTACACGTGTATCTCCAAGTCTCTGCCGAAATTACTGTGTGTCCGTCTTGCATCACATCAGCTGCCTGCAAAATCTTGTCTTTGTTGGTATCACCAATATTGACGTTTGGATCGTCCGGGGATACAACAGGTTGAATATGAGGACACTTGTCATCACTCAAAGAAACTTCGCGAAGATCCTCATTCCCAGGATTGGTAACCTCGTAGCTGTATTTCACTGTCTGTGGACTCATCATCAGAGTTTTTGCATCTGCAGTTTTCTTGACGCCTATTTCAGGTCCGAACACATGAATACATGTAGGATCGCTCTGTTTCAAAGTATCGGGATCATCAGAAGCAATTTTGTTGTCTGCGCCAGCAAACACAACATTTGCGCTATTGCATACTTGTTTATTCTCAGTAGGAAGAACTTTGGCCTTGAATTCGATGATTGCAGATTCACCAGGTTTGACGATTCCTTCTTTGATTACTTCGCCATTCTTTCCTGGTGATTTAACAGCTTTTTGATCTGCATACGGGAACTTGCCATTTTTGTCAGAGACAAAGGTTCCATTGAGCGTAGTAGAATTCTGAACATATTCGAGTTCTTTGGGTAGCTCGTCGTGGACGAGCACATGTGTAGCATTGAGAGAGCCGAGGTTCGTTACGGTTAGTCTGTACGTTATCTCATCTCCGACAAGCGCAGGTGTCAGCGGAGCAATAATTTCCTTATCAAAGGAGAGCTCCGGTTTCGGCATGGCACAGGATCCTAAATCTCCATACCAGAATTGAGATGGCTCCGCCTTCACCCTCGTCGCAGAACCGGAGTCGGTGTCAATCTCGTAGAGCAAACCTCGGTTATTGTCATCGCGAGCGCTTCCCCAAAGTCGTCCGTCAGTAGTAAATGCGATGCCACTGAAAGTATTGGCGCCCATGTAACCGTCTTCACCAACGGGAGTCGCACGAATGAAATCATTTTCGTGGGCTTTTTCTAGATCATTCCATGGAATCGTATATAAAAATGCATGTCCGTTCTCTGAACCAATCAACCACATCGTCCCGTTGCCGTCGAAAGCAAGATCACCCGAACTGAGATTCCCTCGCACAACACCGTTACCAAAGGTTCGTGTCCTGTTCCAAGTCGACGCCACTCCTTTGGGAACAAAGCCTTTATCAGGGTGCTTAGGGTCGAACATCTCAATGCGCCCGGTGGATGTCACAACCCAAAGAGTCCCATTAGGCGCAGCCCCTAATCGGACAGCACCAGTTTGATATTCTGCAAGTTTTTCAGAATATCCACCCTCTCGCAGCTTGAGGATATCAACACCCCAGAGGCCTTCAGTTTGCCAATAAGCCGGATCTTCATTGCGTGTATCTCGGGGGATGTAGAAGATTTTATCCGGATTAAACGTATCTACTGCCGCAGCCGCTGATCCATTTGTCTGAAAGCGTTTGCCATATTTGTCCGTTGTCAAGTGACGGATCACGTGTACACGTGTTGCTTTGCCAGTATCCTGATCGACAGTGCCAACATTGCCCGAATAGCCGAACTGCTGGTCATAGTCAGATGAGTACCAAAGCGTGTCACAGGTATATCCCCCAGGACGATGAGAACCAACAATCACTTTCGATGTGGACGATGAACTGATGTCATTTTTTGGATCCCAGAGGAACTGCCCATCGACGCTAGTAAGCGGGCTTGTCTTCAATGTGACCACATTTGTCTGTGTCTGAGTAACTTCAGTGATACAGGTCCATGTCGCCGTTGCACCCACAGGAATATAGGATTTCTTTTTGAAGCTCAAATGATCGTCGTAAGATTTCATCCCGCTCGGCGCATGTGGCTTTATATCAGAACACTTTGTGTCCGCGATGCGCCTAAACAATTGCGGAACGCCTGTATTATTCGTGGCTGTATACGTGTAAACGACTTTTCCACCACCGTAATTCAGCCTCCTTTTATCGGGTGACGAAGTAATCGTTACCACACCACCCGGTGCCGCTTCTGCTGATTTTGCTGGGGTCAGGCTCACCATACCAATGAGAACAAGAACCATAGCAACAGTTACGGCAAGCACCTTTTTCACCTGATTGAATGACATCGAAGCCATGGAGTGCTTCATTTCTTCCCTTCGCTACACCACGCAACTGAGCGCACATTCTCTAGCTTTTAACTCCGGCACCAAGAACACGATAAGAAAGCACTCTACACACCGTTTTCTCCAAAGAATCATACATTACACATGAAACTCCAAGCATTTTTTAAGCGACATTCAGAAAAACTAATATTGTTTAAATCCATAAACACCGAGCTAACCGACACTCACGTCCACACACGTTTTGAGACACTATTTAAATCTTGAGGTAATTTTCGCGACTACCCTGTTCTCATACTTGTATAGACAAGTAATTTTTCACGTGACAGAATTATTGTCATTCCGCAGCAATACAGATCAGAGGGAGGAAACATGACAAAGCACAAGCTCAAACACCAAAAAATTGCCCTCTACCTCGAACATCTCATCCGACGCGGGAGGCTCAGCACTGGCGACCCCTTGCCGAGTGAAAATGAGCTTGCGAAAAAGTTCAAAGTTTCACGCGGCACAGTCCGTAAAGCCATTTCCAATCTTCAAAATAAAAAGCTCATTCGTACCGATCAAGGTCGCGGCTCGTTCGTCGCAGTCCACACACAAAGCCCCGATGACGTCCGCGGTTGGATCGAATCCTTATCGACACAAGGCGCTGAGATGACGGTGAACGTTGTGAGCATTTCGCTTACTGAAAACACAGAACTCCCCACTCATTCACACGGAAGCTCCACTTTTATCGAAATCATCAGAACATGGAGCCTCCCTTCCGGCACGATCGTCTCAATGGAAACGTCTCTCGTTCCAGCTCGCGGAAAACTCGTTAATCTCCCATCTCAAGGACTCCTCGACGGATCCCTGACAAAAACTCTTAGCGACGCTGGTTTCTCTCGAAACAATGGCGAAGAATGGCTCGACGTCGTCGCACTGAGCACTGAAAACGCTACACGCCTGGAACGTTCACCAGGCCATGCCTTTATGCGAGTCACTCGCACGGCTTACGACACAAACGACAACCTCGTCGAACATGCCATCAGCCTGCTCGACCCAGACCACTTCAGATTTCATCATGCATTCTCATCCCAGGAGGAACGATAACCGGCCACCGACACGTCGGCAGCCTCACGACGACGAGGCACTCTTCTCCGTTTCCGTAATTTCGAGTGCGCAATCTTCGCCATCTATACAGCACTTCAACCACTCCCGTCACTACCGTGGCAATGCTGGCATGGCCGGCACTGACGGCAATGCTGGCAGGTGTGATCTCTGTAGGGTTCTTTCAGTCATGCTAGTTAGCCAGATACTCGCTCCGAGCACAAATAACTGCATGATGAAATTCTTACCTATTCCACAGTCCTGGGAAGCCCCGATCTCGCAGTGGGAAACACGTCTGAAAGCGTTTGGAAAAAGCCCTCAGACTCTACGTACCCATCACGTCATTATTCGTATGTTCGCTCGTGAAATTGGTTGCGCTCCGCAGGACGTGACCGAGGAAACGATCATGACATGGGCTGGAAGTAAGGACTGGGAGCCTGAAACACGCCACTCGAAATTCACGACGCTACGCCAATTCTTCAAATGGTATTCGCACTTTCACGCGCATACACGAGTGTCTCTACTATATGCATGAGCAAATGAGATGGAACAATTCTGACTTTATTCGCGCAGTGATCGATAACGCCTTGGCGAACATGTAGGCGCTATCCTCATAGCGATACGCCGGTCAAAGGTATTTTCATTTTCGACACCAAAAAGTTTTGGCTTCCTCCATCCGAAGGGATCAGAGGAGGCCAAAATTTTTACTGCGCTCTCGCACGCCCGCGCGTCAGTCTTGATCCGAACGCCACCGCCACGAACCCGAAAGCCGGAACCGAAAAACTTTCTACACCCTCACACTCACCCAAGGAACCGACGGGAAATATGTGGTGAGTTCATACGTGGTAACAACAGGGGGTAAGAGGCATGAACCTACACATATCTTGCCAACAAAATGCACTGGTTCTTCATCACCCACACGTATATTCTTGACAATATCTGATACGTATTCGGAAGCAGGTGCTCGTGCGTGTTCTGATCCATCGCCACGCGTTTAAACATGAACTCACTGCTGAACAGATCATGACAGCCTACTCAACTGGCATAGACACCGCAATTATTCGAAGTCGAGACAAGGACACCGAACCACACAGGTTTACCTCCACGGCTTCGATAACGAGGGACGGCCGATTGAATTTGTCTGCACGCAAATGGAACAAAATACTGTCTTAATCTTTCACGCAAACTACCTCACCGAAGGATTCCGAAAGGAGTACAGAAATGGAATATACCGCAGCCAATGGTGAACGCTTCACCGACGACGACATCCTACGTTGGGCTAGCGACGCAGAAAACGGCTTCCCCGAATCGACAATTGAATGGGTCGAAGGACGAGCCTGGGAGCCAAAAGAACAACCACTTCTCGCCAAAAGTATCCGCGTACCGCAGGCGGTATGGAATCTCATCTCACAAAAAGCCTCCACGGAAGGCATCACCGAATCGCAGTGGGTACGAAACGCGCTCACACGGGCAGCACTAACCTAACCAGCATATCCTCCGCTCTGTCGCTCGAACAGTGGACGTTTTTGTTCCATTGTTCGAGCGACACGTACGCCGGTGCGCATGTTTTTGTTTCGATTGTTTGACGAAACAGTGTCTGCGGCACGCGTACTCACGCTTATTTTTGTTCGACGCTGGCGATCATTTCACGCTAGTTGTCGTGGTGTTCTTCCATTCATTCCCTTCCACGGGCGCTGGCGCGGATTGTTGCTTGTCGTTTTCCTTACGACGTTGACGCACGGGTGCGGGTTCTTTCGACATTGTGCATCCAGATTTTTACGGAGCGCGCATCCTCACGAGCGATGAACAGTTCGACGTTGCCGAGATGCTTGACCTTGATATGGCCGAAAATTCTGTGAACGTGTGGGGCAATCAGACCACGTGGGACTACGAGAAAGAAGAAATGGTCACGCGTGGACGCGGAGCTGCACACATGTGGCACTGCTCGCTCACCCTTCATCCTGACGAGCAACCCCTGTCCGATGAAGCGTGGGCGCGTGTCGCACAAGACTTTATGAACGAAATGGAATTCACTCACGCCTCGGGACGCTCCCCTGCCCGATGGGTCGCCGTGCGTCACGGGACGAACAAAGGCGGCGGGGACCACATTCATATTGTGGCGAACATTGTTCGTGAAGACGGCACGAAAGTGAATACGTGGAACGACTACAGGCGCGCACAACACGCGTGCAACATCCTTGAACACAAATACGGGCTCGCTGTTGTTGAGTCGCGTGAGCATCAACGCGGCTCGATCGGGGAGTCCCCCGCTGAGCAGCGTGCGGCGCAACACGCTGGCCAGCCGATGACTGATAAGGGAATGTTGGAAGTGCGCATGCGCGCCGCACTCACGGTTGCGACGTCGGAAGCGGAGTATGTGCGTGAGCTTCGTGCGCAAGGTGTTCTCGTCCGGCCGCGCTACGCCAGTGGCGGGCGCGACACGGTCACTGGCTATTCGGTCGCGCTCAAAGATAGTGATGGGCAGGCGGGCAAGTGGTATGGCGGTGGATGGGTTGCGCGTGATCTGCGTCTGCCGTGGTTGCGCATGCAGTGGGCTGAGACTCCAACCGCACGCATGGAAGCACTCGATGAGTGGAAGAATCTTCACTCCACACGCCCCAGGCCCGAGGCGCACCCGGAGACAGTGTGGCGTGACTTGGCTGCAGCGACCGATATGACGTTGGCGAAAATGCGTGCCGTTCGACTCGGTGATGATGAAGGATTGTCGGCTGTCGCGGCAGAAGCAGCGAATATGTTCTCCACTCTTGCCCTCGCACACGGTAAAGACGGCTGGAGGTTTGCGCGTGCTGCACGTTCACTTGGCCGGACAGCTCAATACAAATTGCGTCCCAGCCGCCGTCGGTTGTCGCCTTCGTCGGCTCATGTTCGTGCGGGGCGTGCACTCATGTCCATGCCGTATCGTGGTGGTGGCCAGTGGGCAAGCGCGCAAGCGTTCGACGCGAGCGTACGTATCGGGACCGCTTTCGTTGACTTGTTGACGATTAACCAGCAGATCGTGACAGCGAAACGAGCGAAGAAAGACATCGAAACCGCACTCGCATCATTGCGTGCACCACTGCCGGTGGAGGCACAAAACGCGATCAACGCATTGAACGCGACGTCGACGACGTCAGCTTCCCGCCCGCAACCTCCGACCGAGTCCATGACAGAATTCGACCGTGCCCGCAGTTTCCTGTCCGTTTTCGGACCTATCACGAGCCCGCCGCCGACAACCAACACGGAACAAGCACCACACACGCAGACGTTTCCCTAACGGTTCGCCATTGCGTCAAACTGGTCATCAGGCAGTGCTTTAATGTATGCAATTCGCGCTTTGATGGATGCCTCAAGGTTTACCAGTGAAAGAGCCGGTGAGGGCTCTTCATATTCGCCACTGTTGGCTACTTCGGTCAGCAGGGCAACGGCATCGTAATTTCCTTCAGCGATCATACGTTCGAAGAAAATTCTGTACCGGCCAATGTAGGACTCGCCTTCAAAAATAGGGTCAGGATGGCACTCGGATTGGGCGCATTGAACCTGGGGCACGAAACAAGATCACAGTCAAGGAAGCAACCCTATTAACACGATTACCAATCATAATCCCGACTTTCGAGCATGACAGCAACGAAAACCCCAACCTAAAACAACGATTTCTGACAATTAACTCGTGCGGGTGGTTTGGTTTTGCGTGTGGGGCGTCGGATCGGTGGCCGACATCGACACTCAACCTGTGCTTACCCCCCTCCTAGGTTCACTTCCTCGGTATAAAGGTTATATCTAACGCAAATTGAGTCTTCACATTTCCCGACTAAGTGGCGTAGATTAGCTAATCTTGATATTAGGAATATGGCGAAGTTATCATCAAACCTAGGAACTCAACCCACACCCCCTTCCTAGGTTCACTTCCTAGGTTCTCAGGTTCACTTCCTAGGTAGGAAAGCTCAATGATTTCAGATAACGATTCCCTGGCAAGCGCAATCTCCCTCATGGAGAAAGCAGGAACCGATCTTGCTACTTATGAGATTAAGGAAGCCGGTGGCGGTTTCCCTAAAAGTGTCGTTGACACGCTATGCGCATTCGCAAATACTGCCGGTGGAACCGTAATTCTGGGTATATCTGAGAAAAACTTCAAGCCAGTAGACAACATTGACGTTCGTTCGCTCCAGTCGGAACTCGCGCAGGCTGCTCGCAATCGCATTGAGCCTCCACTGCCTATCGATATTCAAGTTCTCGAATTCGAAGGCAAACTTATCGTTGTCGCAAACGTTTCCCCGCTTCCAACTAAAGAAAAGCCGTGTTTTGTTAAAAAGCACGGCCGTATACATGGCTCCTTTGTACGCACCGGAGATGGCGATCATAAGATGACTATTTATGAAATCGACCGTTTCCTTGAAAACCAGCACCATTCAGCTCGTTTTGACTGCATACCAGTTTTAGACGCAACCTTTGACGATCTCGACTCTGATCTTGTCTCTGCTTGGCTAAATAATGTTCGCAACATGAGTTTTGGGCGGCAAGCTCTACTCGATGACGAAACTTTGCTCGCCAATAGGCGCATCATTGCCTACGACAACGATGGAAAAATCCGTCCCACAATTGCAGGACTCCTTGCGCTTGGCATTTTCCCGCAGAAATTCTTTCCCCGCCTCAACGTCACTTTTACTGTCTTTCCCTCGATCACGAAAGGCGGATCAGGAAACGTGCGGTACACGGATGGAATGAGTATCGATGGTTCTATCCCAACGATGATCACCACAGTGATACAAGCAGCGAAGAGAAACATGAAACATGGAGCAATTATTACCTCAGGCTTGAGAGAAAATGTTCCTGACTATCCTTTAATCGCTATTCGCGAGGCGATTGCGAACGCGCTTATGCACCGTGACCTCTCTCCTGATTCCCACGGTATGCCTGTACGAGTCGAGTTATATCCTGATCGGTTGTTGATAAACAACCCTGGGGGTCTTTATGGATCACTCACTGTAGATAAGCTCGGCAAAAATGGAGCTACTCTTTCACGTAACCAGTTTTTGGCAAGAATTCTTGAAGACGTCTCTATCGTCGACGATTCTGGGGTCTCCGGCCACGTGGTAGAAAATCGTGGGACGGGTATTCCCACAATTGAAAAGTCGCTCTCAGATGCTTTACTTGCCCCTCCCAGCTTCTCAAGTTCGTTAATCGAGTTTGAAACTGTTTTCTTCCACCGCTCGATGACACAGGAGGAAGGATTTTCTTATTCTCGAGACAATACACGCAATGCGATCATCGCTTTTATTAGTGAAAAGGGAAGCGTATCGACTTCAGAACTATCACAAGCTTCAGGATTGTCAGCAAAGACTGTCCGCGACTATCTCACAGAACTTCTCGAATCGGGAGTTGTGGAAGGTATCGGGCATCAATTTAGTCCGAAGAGGCGCTACCGGCTGACCAACAGGTAGCTGATCTGCTCAGCGCACTCGCCCTTCCACTGTTCCATATTCTCAAGGAAATCCTGTTCCGCTCGTTTTTAGCGGGTACGGGTGCGGGCGGTTTTCTTCGCACGCGGACGGCGCACTTTGCTGGTTTTCCCGACCTTCTTGATCCCTTCGCTTGCTGGTTCAGGGAAAGACACATCTTTGAGTTCCTCAGCCTTGGCAGCTTCCGGCCCGAGAACGTCACGACGGTGTTGAAGAGCCTTTTCTTTCGCCTACACATCGAGCACCATCTTTTGATTAAACGTCGCGGGCAACACCTGCGTCTCCGGCATCCCTGCGTTCGCTTCTTTTTCTTTTTTGGTGTGGACACGCAGCTCGTCGGCTTCCAGGTGTGCCTGATTCGCGTCCGCTTCCATCGTCGCCTCATCATCCGCTGTGACCTGGTTGATGTAGTGTCCGGTGGGTTTGGCTTGGCCAGCACGGAAGTCTTTACTCCACTGGCTCACCCATGCCGGGACCGGGCCACGCTTGGACGTGGCTGCTTCCTCACGCACCTGGCGCGGCTCAACCTTCTCGTTTTCTAGTGTCGGGGCAGCGACACGAATCTGCTCATCACTGGCCGCGATCACCTCCCGAGGTGTGGCAATCTCGACCGGGCCGATCCGGTTTTCGATCTCCCGCATCGACCGACATGCTTGTCGGGGGGGGGAGCAAGTTCGCTTTTGGTTATTCCGCCGCGGCCTCACACAGGCAGATCTAGCACGAGCGCTGGGACTTTCCATACCAACTACTTCGCGAAAGCTCTCAGGCAAGACGGCGTGGAGTGTCACAGACCTGACGCGTGCTGCTGTCTTGTTGCGAGTAGGTATCACAGACCTGCTTCAACGCGAGGCTATGGAAATTGAGCAAAAGAAAATGGCCTCAGACTCTTTCGAGTCCAAGACCATTTCATTCGTGGCGGGGGCCGGATTTGAACCGACGACCTCCGGGTTATGAGCCCGACGAGCTACCGAGCTGCTCTACCCCGCGTCGACTCGATCTATCTTAGGCACCTTCCACCACAACCGCAAGACACATGAACGTGCGTTGCCCCACATTCACATCATTGTTGTGACCTCACCGAGAGTAAGAGCGCCAGAGAACCGTAGTTCCCCAGCGCCCACACTCATCGTCATATCGCTGCGGACAGATCGTCAGCAAGTTGCACCGGCTCGTCGCGCAGAACCTGCGGGGCGTTGAGGAAATCCACGACAAGCCCTACGCCGAGCGCCAGGAGTGCTGGCACAAGCCACGCCACTTGGTATGAACCGAGCGGGAAATATCCCAGGAACGTCCCCAATCCGGAAAAGGCATCGAGACCCGTGGAATGCAGCGCCTGCGGAATTGCCAAAAGGGCACTCACCCAGGCTGGCAGATAGTATGCCCACGTCAGCTTTCGCCCGATTACCATCTCCAGCAATGCCACCAACACCAGGCAGATCGCCACCGGATAGAGCAGCTGGTTGAGCGGAGCAACTACAACCAAAATCTTCGCCAAGCCCAAGTTCGCCAGAGCGAAAGCGACGAGCACGTGAATAACAAGCCACACACGGGTCGACACCTGCGGAATCATGCGATGGAAGTACTGCGTAGAGGCACCGAGCAATCCGAGCACCGTGGTCAGGCACGCGAGGGAAACGATCAGGCCAAACACGAGCTGACCGTGAGAACCAAAGAGATGCTTTGCCACATTGGACAGCACAGCTGCCCCATTATCACCAGCGCCAACTATCCCCACTCGAACAAGACCCAGATACACCAATGCCAACATCGAGGCGGCAACCCCCGCAGCGGCAGCCATACCGCGCCGCAAAGCTGCACCGTGTCGCCCGTCGGCTTCCATCGCTGAATAAATCACGCCACCAAAAACAATCGCAGCGATTGCATCCATCGTGAAGTATCCCTGGATGACACCGGTAGCAACAGGGGCGGCAGCAAATTCCGCAGTGGTCGCATGTCCAGCCGGATCCGTTTGGAACGCTCCAATGATCAACACAATAAGAAGAAGCATCAGCACCGGCGTCAACCCAAGTCCGATGCGCCTAACTAGCGCACTCGGACGCAATGCCGCCACAAAAGCAGCTGTGAAGAATCCAGCGAGAAAAAGCGCCTGAGCAAGAGCAATATTCGAACTTGCACCCAACACCGGAACCACAGACATCTCAAAGCTCACGGCGGCAACGCGCGGGATCCCGTAGAGCATTCCGCAAGAAAGGAACACCAACAGGATCAGCAGCGGCCCAAGATGACGACCAATGCGTCCTCCAATATGGGGTTCATCGCCACGTTTAGTGGAGTACGCAATCATTGACGCTGCTGGCAATGCCACGCCGGTAATCAGGAAGCCGAGGGCAGCCGTCCAGGCTGCCTCACCGGCATTAACTCCAATCATTGTGGGAAGGATCAAGTTGCCCGCCCCGAAGAACATGGCAAACAGTGCAAGGCCAGAAACCAGCAGAGTGCGCATCAATATCTTTCTTTCAATTATGTATAGAGATCTCCCCAAGAAGAGCAATGTCTGCGAACCACCACACAGCGGACACATACGCCAAACATACGTCTGTAACGATCACATCTTCACAGGGTTGCCACACATTATGTAGAAAAACGTGTAATTATTCGCGCTGGCCCACATAGTGAACACGAAAAAACGACGTCGGCACGCACCGCGCACCGACGTCGTCTGTCAGAAATCCTCAAAAAGTCCTCTCGGCTCGCCGACTCCTACCGGGAACCATCGGTAACGTTATGCCTGGTCACCGTCAGCGTGACTCTTTAAACTCCACATGCTTTCCCACCTTCGGATCGTACTTTTTGAGCACAAGGCGATCGGGAGTGTTACGTCGATTCTTCTTGGTCACGTAGGTGTATCCAGTTCCCGCCGTTGAGACCATCTTGATGATCGGGCGGACGTCTGCTGCCTTTGCCATATCGGCACCTCACATTCTGATATGCGATTCAATGATCGCGTCTACAACTTCTCTCCGCGGCGCAGCATATCGGCAACCACGGCGTCGATCCCTTTCGAATCAATGGTTTTCAGTCCCTTGGTTGACACCGTCAAGGTGATCGTGCGGCGCAACGACGGGACGTAAAAACGCTTCTTCTGGAGGTTAGGGTTGAACCTGCGGTTGGTACGGCGGTGCGAATGCGACACACTCTTCCCAAAATCAGGTTTGCGCCCCGTCACCTGACAGTAGGTGGCCATTAGCCCTGCCTTCCCTTGAACTTCGGGTTCAACTTGTTGATTACGTAGGTCTTGCCACGACGGCGAACGACCTTCGAACCGGGCTGATTCTTTAAACTCTTCAACGATGCGCGAACCTTCATCGCATCCTCCTTCACTTCTCCGGCGAATCCGGCCGTGTGCCGGTGATTGAGCAGCTCAACCTCATTGAAGTTGATTCTTGCTCTCGCCTCTACCACCCTCAACGGGTTTGTGGTGAACTTATTCCCTCACCACGACGACTTGCGCACACCGGGCAGTTCGCCGTCGAGCGCCATTTTGCGGAAACGCACACGCGAAAGGCCAAATTTCCCTAAATAACCGCGCGGGCGCCCGTCAACAACGTCACGGTTGCGCAAGCGAGTCGGTGAGGCATCGCGTGGGAGCGCATGCAAGGCTGCCATCGCTTGAGCCCGCTCTTCATCCGTGAGATGAACGTTCACACTGCGCTTTTTCAGTTCAGCACGGCGCCACGCGTAGCGCGCAACAATCTCGCGCCGACGCTGATCAGCCACGATCTTCGACCGTTTGGCCATTCGAAACTTCCTTTCACTTGAGAATTGATCTCATGTATCTTTCTCTGGAATAATAGATAATCATTCTCAACAAAGCAAGCGAGGAGAAACCGTGCCCCACCCCGTGATCGCAATTTCGAGCGCAGACCCGATGTTGACCGATATCACCGCTCTCTCGATCGATGCCCCAGCCACCGACGTCGTCGGCCTGTCAATCAACGGCACACGTGCCACTTTCCACGAAACTCGCCTCACCCCCACCGACCCTTCATCGGAAACTGACCTCATAGACGGAATCGAAACCCACGAAATCCCCGGCGATTGCCTCACATGTGGGTTACGCGAATTAATCCTTGACTGTATCTGTCGGCGCATTCGCGCAGGTATCGAGCGCACAATTCTTTTCCTTCCAGCAGGACTTGAGCTCCCCCACCTGGCACCTTCGCTCGCATATGCGCTTGAATCACTCTCACTCACCCCTGACAGCGCTGACGCTGATATTGACGCTGACGCTGACGAGGTGAGCGGAACCGATACTGATAATCCCCTGGCACGTTTGGCCGGAGTTGCGCATTTGATTGACGTCGACCATGCAACCGACCACCTCCTCACCCACAAAACAGCGTCCGAGGCGGGAATTGCGATTGTTGACGATGATCCGCGGTGCGTTGCTGAGATCCACATGATGAACGTCGGATACGCCGATCTCGTCCTCGTTTCAGGCGACATGGACGGCGCTGGTGGCGAACTCGTTGAACATCTGCGCCCGCACGATACGTTGCTCGCCAATGCAATGGATAGTGCCTGGATCGAACTGGCTGAATCACTCACACACGATCCTGTCAGCGCTGTTGAGCGCGTCCACCCTGTCACCACGCAAGCATGGGGAGGGCCACAGTGCTACGGAACATGGACTCTCGAGTTGAGCTCGGAGCGACCTTTCCATCCTGAGCGATTTACGGAATTTGCTGAAGAACTCGCTGCGGAGGGCGCCTGCGGGCGCGGATGTTTCTGGCTTATTTCACGTCCCAACACCGTATGCTCATGGGAAACTGCGGGCGGACAGATTGCCGTCGGCGAAGCTGGGGTATGGGCAGATTTCCCTGAAGGAATCGACGAGACTGGTCAGGAAATCACTCAGCCGCGTTGTCATATTATCGTGACCGGCACTGGCGGCGACGAGGTAGCACAACGGGTGAGTAATGCTTTCCATTCAATCCTGTGTGAACCGCACGAGATGGCGTGGGTCGGCGCAGACGGGCTTGAGGAGTGGCTCGGCGAGTAACCCCGCCACCATCACCAACTAACGACAGCGACGGCGATATTCTTGCCAGTCACATACCCCCTGGGGTATGCTCGACTTGTTGACACGCGCCTCCGTTCGAGGCAAGAACTGCAAACGAAAGGCACTCCTCATGTGCATGCCCGCTCCATGCAATAACTGCGGAAAAATCACTTGGTCTGGCTGTGGCCAGCACGTCGCTGCTGTCAAAGCGCAAGTACCAGCTCAGCAGTGGTGTACCTGCTCTGACTCTGAACGCAAGCCGGCGTTCTGACTCACCTTTCACCTCGAACCTACCGGCGCTGGCGCGTGCGTGCGCCAGCGCCAAACCTTTTTACCTAGATGAGGAATGATTAATGCGCACAGTCATTATCGGAGGTGTCGCCGGCGGAATGTCCGCGGCCACTCGGCTCCGTCGCCAAGATGAAAATATGGAGATTGTGGTTCTTGAAGCGACAAACTATGTGTCGTTTGCGAACTGCGGCCTTCCCTATCATGTGGGAGGAGTGATCGTGCAGCGCGATTCGCTTCTTCTCCAAACCCCGCAATCGCTTGCCACCCGATTCCGAATCGATGTCCGCGTCTCCACACGCGCTACAGCCATCGATCGCACGCAAAAAACTGTCCGTTTCACTTCGCCCGCTGGTGAGGATGAACTGACTTACGACTACCTTATTCTTGCTCCCGGAGCGTCCCCGATCATTCCACCAATCCCGGGCATCGAGCGCGCACTCCCGCTACGCAACATTGAGGATACTGATGCGCTCATCGCTGCTTGCGACACTCGTAGCGACGATACACCAACAGCGGTCGTCATCGGTGGCGGATTCGTGGGCTTGGAAGTTGCAGAGAATCTCACACATCGAGGTTTCTCAGTTACTGTGCTCGATCGAGCTGACCATATTTTGCCCAACCTTGACCCTGAAATGGCACAGCCCGTAGCTGAGCATCTTCGCTCACATGGCATCACCGTGGTGACCGGCACAGAGGTGACGGAGGTGACCGCCGAGTCAGTCGTCGCCTCGGGGGTAGCATATCCCGCCGACGTCGTCATCGCATCACTCGGCGTACGCCCACATTCTGCTCTTGCTGCCGACGCCGGTCTGGAGGTAGCTGCCAACGGTGGTATCGTAGTCGATTGGCACCAACGTACCAGCGATCCCGCAATTTTCGCTGTCGGAGACGCTGCACTCAAGCGCGATGCTGTATCCAATGAGCAGGTTCTTGTTCCCTTGGCCCAGAGTGCCAACCGTCACGGCCGTCTAGTGGCCGACGTCATCACCGGCCATGACACCGCGAGCCAACCAGTACTCGGTACCGCCATCATCGGCCTCTTTGGAATGGCTGCCGCATCAACAGGATGGAACGAGACTCGTGCAAGGAATGCTGGGCGAGCAATCCGCGTCCTCCATCTCCACCCTGTGAACCACGCTGGCTACTATCCCGGTTCACAACAGATCCACCTCAAACTCATGATCGACGCTCACACTGATGCGATCCTCGGAGCGCAGGCCGTCGGGATGGAGGGCGTGGACAAGCGCATCGACATCATCGCTACTGCAATGCGTGCTGGCGTGAGCGCATCAGAATTGGCAGATCTTGAACTCGCTTATGCTCCGCAGTTCGGTTCGGCAAAAGATCCAATTAACATGGCTGGCTTCGTTGCTGAAAATATTGCCAACGGTGAGTCGACAGTGCAGTGGCACGAGCTTAACGCCTACCGTGCACGCGGTTGGACGCTCGTGGATGTACGATCGGCAGGAGAGTTTGCCACTGGCGCAATTCCCGGAGCAGTCAACATTCCTGTCGACGAGTTACGGGAGCGCACTAGCGAGTTACGTGAGTTACTCGCGTCGGCCTCCGGTCCCGACGCCGGTCGTGTCCTGGTGCATTGCCAAGTGGGGCTACGCGGCCATATCGCCACATCGTTGCTGACCGGGCTCGGGTTCGATGTGGCCAATCTCGACGGTGGATACCTCACGTGGAAAGCAGGGACGGCCGCCGTCAACACAGCGCATCAGGACGCGTCACGTCAGGCTCGCCTTCCTCATCACGAGGAGGCAATCGGATGAAACTCGATCCCTCAAACATCACTTCGTCGATTACTCGACTCAAGCGAGCACGCGGCCAACTCGATGCTGTTATCGCAATGCTTGAAAATGGCGATGAGTGCGAGAAAGCGCTCACCCAGCTCGCAGCTGTCTCCAAAGCAGTCGATCGTGCTGGGTATCTCGTGATTTCTACAGGCTTGAAACAATGCATTGCATCAGGCAATGAGGTGGATGAGGAGAAGTTATCCAAGCTCTTCCTATCATTGGCGTAAAGCTCCAATAAGCATCACTCTGTGACAGAGAATGAAATACGAGGGGTTTTGAGCGGGGGAAAAAACCCGGCCAACCCCCCGAGCAAAATTAGAAAAAATTTTTTTT
>NZ_JBQJCE010000013.1:0-45928 GCF_053585065.1 Arcanobacterium sp. (ex Cirak et al. 2026) | reverse complement strand
CGGGGCTAAACCCCCCCCGGCCACGCAAACCCACGCGGCCCCACCAAAAAAAAACCGGGGCCCCCCCGCTTCTTAATTGCGAGAGTTTAGAGGCTTAAATGCGCCTGATGTTCGGGCGCGTTCCCGCTCTTGCGTGCACGAGTAATCTCACGCGTGACGACCGTCAACTCCTCACGCTTATCCGCCAATTCCTCATGATATGGTGACGGCTTGTCCATCTCGGATTGCAATTCTTTCATCTCACTTTCGATATATTCACGCCGCGAATTCTGCGTATCTCGACGCGTGCCAAGAGAAGCAACCATATTCTCCAGCCTCATAATCGAATGATGATCAGCGTTCAAAATCTGCTCCAACGAGAACGTCGTCCCCACACTCCACATTGCTTTCGGGTCATGAAAATCAGTGACTGGAGATGAAAAAATGCGGCGGGAAAATTCAACCGCCGCGATACCCTGGGCGTTGCCCGGGCGCATATAGATTGTCAACATTGTTGCAGGCCTTTCCTGGCCGACACATCAAGAGATGGAGAAAATAGCGGCCGAACGGGGCGCATCCACCGCTGAATGATAAACCAGTGGAATGCGCCCCGTTCTTCTCCATCGCTTGATGTGCTTCTTACAGGTCAGCGCATCAAGAGTTATTGTCAGGCCGTGTGCGAAAACTGTAGATCCTCACGCAAACTCGGTGCCTGGCGGTCAAGATAATCAGTTACCGAATTAATAATCAGCGCGGTTACATTCGTGTCATTAAGAGCTGCATAAACGCGCATCTGTTTAAGAAGATCGGCTGGACAATTAAAGTGTACATCCTTGGTTGCGCCGCGCGCCCCCGGCTTTGAATTATTCCTCATACCCCCACAATGCCACACAGATGGAGATATCGCCACAATGTGTTATTGATCATCGCGCCACACAAGCGCAGACAGTAGAATGAGAGCACCACAGAAAAGGGGAACACCATGAACCTCGACAATGAACATATCGACCCGATGGAATACGACATTCTCCTCGAACTCGCCACCCGCATCGAGGGCGAATACGTCGCCTGGGCTCGTGAAGTAAAGGGGACACCAGAAGAAGAATACTGGTGGAGTCAGCACGCTCACATTATGGCTCTCGCACGCTCGGTTGATTCTGGTAACCCCCAAGAGATCAGGAATGTGAAAGAAAAACTACGCACGATTTGGAATAACCTTCCCGCTGATCGTCCACAGCTTGTCGTATGAATACTCACCTCACGCCTGTGCAATTACGGGAGATTTTCGAAGAAGACGTTGTTCCACGATACATCAACGAGCAACAGCCACAATCCTCACTCGCTCCGGTTTTTGCTTCGGTTGGGGGTCAACCTGGCTCGGGTAAAGGCGGTGTGCTTGAGACGTTGAACATGCGTGCGAGTTCCGCGATGGAGTGTCTTTGCGCGTACGGGCACGGTGGCTTATCTTCTGATTGCGTGGACGCTGTTGAAAATTGTCCTGGTTATCTTCACGCTCGGGATGATCGGCTGGATCGTAAACTGACGACACGCATACTTGCGCCGGGTAGTGAAAATGAGGTGATGAAATTCCCTCATCCCATTTTCACTTAACGGTATACGTTGCGTCTGTGTCCAATGGAGAGAGCCAAGACGATGAATTTATCGTCTTTGATTTCAGCAATAAGGCGGTAATCGCCAATTCGATACCGCCATAAGTCAGCGAAATTTTCTGTTAAGGCTTTGCCGTGTATGCGTGGATTTTCTGCTTCTACAAGGTTTTTATTCATCCAGCCACGAATTATTTTCTGTGTGTAATAGTCAAGCTTGCGGAACTCTTTCTTAAACCGTGTAGAAAGTTCAACCTCATAACTGCTCATCGTCAAGTTCTTTCCAGAAATCAGCTATAGGCGTTGATTTGTAGCCATCTCTCGCCCAATCATCTAACGCTTCTTGGGCGATCTGTAAATCATATTCGTCTTCGATACGCTCAAAGAGTGCCTGCTTAAAAGCTTCACCCAAAGAAATACCATGTAAGCGTGAATAGCTCGTAGCTAGTTTGCGCTCTTGCTCGCTCAGTCTGATTGAAAAAGCCATATTTTCCACCCCCCTGCTAGTACAAGGTACTGCGTCTGGGGTGGGGGTTGTCAATGCACTAGATACGAGAGAGCCAAGTCCGTGTGGCTGCACTTCATGAAGTGGGGAAAGGTTGTTGCGTAGACTGTCACTGTTCGTACATGAACCGCTCAAGGCGGCGTAGTATCCACAAAAGTGGAGCTACGCCGCCTTGGCTTTCAGTGTGGAGTTTAGTTGTCGTGTTCTGGCCATGAGAATGTTGCCATTTGCAGTCCGTCCTCGTCGTTGATGATTTCTCCAACAACGACGTCGTGCTCTTTCCCGTCCTTCGTGGTCACAGTGACCGTATCTCCTTCGGCAAGGTCGAGCCCTTGTGCCCCACGTACCGTCATCGAGCTTATGGAAGATCACGCGCCCGTCTGCGACGAGATCGACTCCATCATCGCCCCAGATGTCATCGGTGTATCGGCGGAAAATGATTGCGCCTTCATCCAAGGATGCGCCCTGGTCGAGCGGCTGGTTGTTGTCCATCACGCTTTCCTTTCGGTTGTTTGAGCGAGTAAGAGCCCACACGGATCGGGATAACTCCTGTACCCAACGGCGCGACGTTACGATTTGCTCCGACGTCGGCGATTAACACGGTATACTCCCTGTGTCGCGCCGCGATATGAGAGAACATCGGTCGCGTGCTCAAAGTAAGGTGAGGAAGCCAATGCAACACGTAACGATTCGTGAATCACACGTCGTCATCGAAGAAACCTCGACGCTAGAGGGAGCGGCTCGTGTCTTAGCTGCTGCGATCAATCCAATTGATTTTGCGATCGGTTCGGGAAAATTTTTCAAGCGCGGGTTTCGTGATGGTGACACCCTCGGATATTCGGGCGTTGCGCAGATACCTGACGGCGAGCGAGTTTATTTTCAACTTCCTCATCCGCCTGCCGGATCTTTTGCAGAATATGTGGATCTCTCTGATGCTTTCACCGCACCAATTCCCGACAATCTCGACTCATCGACGGCCGCCGTGCTCGGTGTTCCGGGTATTGCGGCAGTGGGAGCAATTGAGTGTGCCCGAGTGAGCGCACTGGACACCGTTCTGATCACAGGCGCTAACGGTCACCTGGGTCTCCTCGCAGGGCGAGCTGCGCTCAATTGTGGAGCCAATGTTGTGGCGATGGTTCGTTCGGCTCAAGCCCTGGAAACGATCCAAGCATCTGGAATGACAGGTTTTATTACTCAAGACCCGTCTGCTCCCGAAATTGCAGAGGTCCTTGCAGAATGTGCGCCTGGCGGGATTGATGTGGTGATCGATCAACTATCGGGCCCGTATGTTGGCCCGATGATGTCATTGATTAACAATCGTGCGCGCTGGATTCAGATTGGTTCGGCTGCAGGAACTCATGCTGAGTTCCCCACTTCGATCTTCCGCACTAAAGGAATCTCTATGCTCGGGTATACGAATTTTCTGTTGTCCGATACGGATGGGCGCAATTACTATGCACAGGCTTGCGGACTGTATTCAGCTGGTGTGACGTTGCCATACACGAGCATCACTCTCGATCAGTTTGCGCAGACCTGGAATGGGCTCGCTAAGAAAGAACTCCACGGCAAATATGTAGTGAAATTCGAGTAGGGTCACGGATCAACGAAGAAATTTAGCTTTTACATCCCCCCCCGATGAACCCGCGAAATTTCGCGGGTTCATCGGGGTTTAATGCTCGATAAATTATCAGGTTAGTGATTTAAACCCTCACTCACCCGAGATTTTCTCGCATGAGAATTGTCCACGTTGCACAGTGGATTTCGTCCCCACCACGACGATGTGGTCAGCGGGGTATCGGCAGAGCAACGATGCGAAAGCCGATGCGAATATTCACCGAAAGGAATCATCATGCCAATGTCAATTTCCGGACAGAATTTCCTCAAGCTCCTCGATTTCACCCCAGACCAGATCCGTTATCTCCTGCGTCTGTCGAAGGAGTTTAAGGACATGAAGATGGCCGGTGTTCCCCACAAATACCTCACAGGCAAGAACATCGTGCTTCTTTTCGAGAAGACCTCCACCCGTACTCGTTGCGCATTTGAAGTCGCCGGCAACGACCTTGGAATGGGAGTCACCTACCTCGATCCAGGCTCGTCGCAGATGGGCAAGAAAGAGTCGATCGAAGACACCGCTCGCGTGCTCGGACGTATGTACGATGGCATCGAGTACCGCGGCTTTGCTCAAGAGATCGTTGAAGAAATCGGTGCCAAGGCAGGCGTTCCTGTGTGGAACGGTCTAACCACAGAATTTCACCCCACTCAGATGCTCGCCGATATGCTCACTGTGGAAGAGAATTTCCCAGATGGCCTCGTCGGCAAGAAGCTTGTCTTCATGGGCGACGCGCAGAACAACGTCGCAAACTCTCTCATGGTGGTCTGTGCCAAACTCGGCCTTCACTTCGTCGCTTGCGGCCCGAAGGAGCAAATGCCGGCCGATGACCTCGTTGTCACCTGCCGCGAGATCGCGAAGGAAACCGGTGCCGAAATCACTCTGACCGAGGATCCGGAAGAGGCAGTTAAGGATGCCCATGTCATCTACACCGATATTTGGGTGTCGATGGGTGAGCCGGCTGAGCTCTGGGAGAAGCGTATCAAGCTCCTTGAGCGCTACCGCGTGACCACCGAACTCATGAACAAGGCACGTAAGGATGCGATCTTCATGCACTGCCTGCCGTCCTTCCACGATATCAACACCACAATCGGTGCAGATATTGCCAAGCAGTTCGGTGTCACCGAGATGGAAGTGTCCGACGAAGTGTTCGAGTCCACCCGCTCGCGCGTATTCGAAGAGGCCGAGAATCGTATGCACACGATCAAGGCTGTCATGTACGCAACACTGTCCTAAGGGAGTCATAATGTCGGAAAAAATTGTTGTTGCGCTTGGCGGTAACGCACTGGGGAAGACACCTAAAGAACAACTTGAGCTCATTGCCGCCACTGCGTCACCCATCGTCGACCTGGTGGAATTAGGTAACCAAGTCACCGTCACTCATGGCAACGGACCGCAGGTTGGCATGATCAAGGTTGCGACGGACACCTCGGCAAAAGCCTCGGTCACTCCGTCGATCCCATTCGCCGAGTGCGGTGCGATGTCGCAGGGCTATATTGGCTACCATCTCCAACAGGCAATTGGCGACCAGCTTCGTGCGCGTGGCATGAGCCAGCCATGCGCCTCCGTCGTCACGCAGGTTGTCGTCGACGCCGATGATCCGGCTTTTGAAAAGCCGACAAAGCCAGTGGGTGCTTTCTACACCGAAGAGGAAGCAGCCGCACTTCACGAGGAAACCGGCAACACCTATGTCGAAGACGCTGGCCGTGGCTGGCGTTGGGTTGTCGCTTCGCCAATCCCGGTTTCGATTGTTGAAGCACCCGTGATCTCCTCGCTCGTCGACAGTGGCGCGGTGGTTGTGGCTGCTGGTGGCGGCGGAATCCCTGTGGTTGATAAGGGTGAGCACTACGAGGGAGTTGCGTCGGTGATCGACAAGGATCGCACAGCAGCTCTCCTGGCAGGCCAGCTCAGTGCGGATACCCTTTTGATCCTCACTGCGGTTGAGCAGGTGTATGTCGGATTCAATACCCCGCAAGCACAGGCTATCTCTGAGATGACAGTGACAGAGGCTCGCGAGCGCATTGCTGCAGGCGAATTCGCTCCCGGCTCGATGCTACCTAAGGTTGAAGCGTGTATCGAGTTTGTTGAGCAGAACCCGGGTAAGCGTGCCATCATCACGTCGCTTGAGAAAGCGGCGGATGGGCTCAAGGGCTTCACTGGAACGGTTATCCGAGGTGTGTGATGAGCGAGGGACAACAAACCGTTAATGCTCAGGCACCGGTGTCTAAGCCAAAACGGAAGCTGAAGTTCCGTGTCCCAAGTGCGTTTACGGTGCTATTCGTCTTGACGATTCTTGCCGCAATCGCAACGTGGGTGATCCCGGCTGGACAGTATGCGAAGCTTTCTTACGACGCCAAGGGGTCAAGCCTTGTGCTGACATCTCCTCAGGGTGAGGCGAAAACCTTGCCGGCTGAGCAGCAGTCACTCAAAGATCTCGGAATCGATCTTGATATTGGTCAGTTCACGTCAGGTGCGTTGAATAAGCCAATTTCGGTTCCAGGTTCTTACGAGCGTCTTGACCAGCATCCTGCAGGTGTCTCGGATGTTCCTAGCGCGATGGTTCGCGGCACGATCGAGGCTGTGGACGTGATGGTGTTCATCTTCGTCCTTGGTGGTTTGATCGGAGTGGTGCGTAAAACGGGTGCCTTTGAATCCGGCCTTGTCGCGCTGACGAAGAAGACGAAGGGGCGCGAGTTTGCGTTGATTTTCTTCGTTTCGGTGTTCATGCTGGTGGGCGGTTCTCTGTGTGGCTTGGAAGAAGAGGCGGTGGCGTTCTATCCCATCCTTGTCCCAATTTTCTTGGCTTTGGGATATGACTCCATCATCTGTGTGGGTTCAATTTTCCTTGCAGGATCGATGGGGACAACTTTTTCCACGGTGAACCCGTTCTCCTCGGTGATCGCGTCAAATGCTGCAGGTATCCAGTTCACTGAAGGTATTTGGTGGCGTTTGGCCGGCTTGATCGTTGGCGGGATTGTGGTGGTGTTCTACCTCCACTGGTACTCGAAGAAGATTAAGGCCGATCCGTCGAGCTCCTATACTTGGGAAGATCACGAGGACTTCACTCGCCGGTGGTCCATGGCATCGTCGATGGATGATGTCACGAACTTCAACTGGGAAAAGAAGATCATCCTGACGCTGTTTGTCTCAGCGTTCGTGATTATGGTCTGGGGTGTGATGGCTGCCGGTTGGTGGTTCCCACAAATGGCCGCTGCCTTCTTGGTCATCGCCATTATCGTGATGCTGATCGCGGCGTGGGGTAAGGAGAAAGTTTCGGAGACAGCATTGGTTGATGCCTTCTCTGAAGGAGCATCTTCGTTGGTGGCAGTGTCGCTGATCATTGGTCTTGCTCGCGGAATTAACCTTGTGATGAACGAAGGATTGATTTCGGATACGATCTTGAACTCGCTGACAAATCTGGTCAGTGGAATGTCTGGCCCGTTGTTCATCATCATGCTTATGCTGGTGTTCTTCATCTTGGGCTTTGTCGTTCCGTCGTCGTCAGGCTTGGCTGTGCTCGCGATGCCGATTTTTGCTCCGCTTGCCGACGCTGTTGGTATGCCTCGCTGGATTATTGTCATGGCATACCAGTACGGCCAGTACGCGATGCTCTTCTTGGCGCCGACCGGGCTGGTGATGGCAACTCTGCAGATGCTGAATATGAAGTATTCGCATTGGTTGAAGTTTGTGTGGCCGATGGTTGCTTTCGTCCTCGGATTCGGTGGGATCCTGTGTGTGACAGCGGTGATTGTTTCTGGCTGATGAGTGAATGAAAGAGGGGATGGGGTAGCGGCGAGCTTCCCCATCCCCTCTGTGTATTTCTGTGACGTGCAGAAATACTGAAAAGCGATCGGAACATCGTGATGTTGGCGTGACGTGTGTCGACAGATCTCGATCTGGCTGGAGAAGCATTGCCCCTGATAAAATGTGTCCCGCTTCATTTCTGGTAGTGACATGCTCAGCGGTCAAGGAGGATCAGCGTTGTTCCTGTTCTTTTATACGATGATTGTCTTTGTTTGCTCGCTGTTTATTTCAGCTGTATCGTTTTCGGCATTTGTTGTGACACGTCGGAAAATGTTTGCGCTTGCTGCCGCAGCATTCATGTTTTACTTTTTTGACGTTGGGCTGGTGTTTCGCACCGCCTACGCTCAACCGAACTGTTCTGTGCAGACGATGTTCACGATTACCTCTCCGCTCGAATCTGTTTTCTTGGGTGCGGGAGTTTTTGGTTGTCTGTGGGCGATGGCATGTCGATTCGTTGAGGTGTCAATGCGCCCAGCAAAGATCGCTGTCGGTGTTTTTGTTGTTGGGTCAGCGGTGACCTATTTCGGTATGAGCAACCCGCGCGATCGGGAATTCGCCTTTTTTACGATGCGTTCACTTATGATTCTCGCTCTCGTAGTGTTTGGGGCATGGGTGTTTATCCGAACAGTTGACCGTCTGGAGCGTAGACGCCTTCTCACGCATTTGCCCTTGGCACTCGGCATGTTGGCAGGCAGTCTGGGGACGTTGGTGTGGAATATTTACTTCCTCTATATTCGTCCGGCGCTGAAAGATGCGGGTGCTCCGGCCTTTATGCCGGAGAGGAATTTTGTCGAAAATGCACTGATTTTAGGAATCGGGTTTTGGTTTGTGCGGGCTGCTGTGCGGCGTTTGGCATTGTTTTATGAGCACACACCAGAGCAGCCGACTCCTGCTCGTGAAAAATTCCTCGAGTCAGGTGTTCGAGCTTTCGCTCAACGTTTCTCCCTTTCTGAACGTGAATCGGAGATCCTTACTGAAATCGTGCGAGCCAAAACGTATTCGGCCATTGCCTCGCAACTTTTTATTTCCCCGTCAACGGTGAAGGTTCACGTTCATAATATTTTGAAAAAGACATCGCAGCCTGATCGTGATGCGCTTGTCAGAGAATTCTGGCACGGTGTCTAGCCCCGATGCACGGTGTCTAGCCCCGATGCACGTGGCTGTGTCACCGTCGGGGAGTGGAAGTTGGCTGTTTGAAGGGAAAGGCTGTGGAGTGGATTTCCGCCCTACGCCGCAACTGACGCGAGCGCACGAGTGAGTGCAGTGTCGACGTCGGTGGAGAAGGCTGCGAAGATGACGTGGAAATCGCCTGGATATCTACGCACAGTGTCGATAGCGATGTCGGCTGCTTCGTTGACGGGCCAGCCGTACACGCCTGCACTTATCAGTGGAAAGGCAATGGTGCGAGCCTCCAGGCTTTCAGCGATGCGCAGAGACTCCCGATAGCATGAAGCAAGTGTTTCGCTGCGGTCTTCCTGACGTGAATAGACAGGCCCGACGGTGTGGATTACCCACGTTGCAGGGAGCTTTCCTGCAGTGGTCGCCACTGCCTGGCCTGCGGGCAAACCGCCGGGGAGGGTGGTTGCGCGGACTTGCTGACATGCGGCGCTGATTGCGGGGCCACCGGCTCGATGAATTGCGCCGTCGACTCCGCCGCCCCCGAGGAGCGTGGAGTTTGCCGCGTTCACGATGGCGTCTGCATGGATCGTCGTGATATCAGTGCGTCGGATTTCGATCTCCATAGTCCTAACCCTAGGTGGGGGTCAAGGTAGAGGTAAGTCCTCGTGAAGCGAAAATGTCACGAATCACTATGACATGCGGCTCACTCATATTTCCGATAAGGACGTTGGTTCGCATGATTCTGCCGGATGTGTGATGGGGAGGGTTGGTTGAGGTGGGCTGGAATACAGGGTAGAAATTGAGATTTATATAGTTTATTATTCAACCATAAAGGGAGTGGCACAGTCTGCTCGAGGATGGATCTCCGCAATTGCGCGGGTTTAAGGGAAGGATGACTCATGGCAACGACAATTGCTGCTGGCGATGCAATGATGAAAGTACTCGAAGCCTATGGTGTGAAGAATATTTACGGCCTGCCGGGCGGCTCTCTCGACTCCACGATGAATGCTATCTACAATTTCCGTGACCGTATTCATTATGTTGGGGTTCGTCACGAAGAAGCTGGTGCGCTCGCGGCAGTGGCGGAAGCGAAACTAACTGGACGAATCGGTGTCACCCTTGGATCGGCTGGGCCCGGCGCTGTGCATCTCCTCAATGGGCTTTACGATGCCAAAATTGACAATATCCCGCTCCTGGCGATTATTGGTCAGGTTCCGACATTCAATATGAACAAGGATTTCTTCCAAGAAATGCCTGAAAATCCGATGTTTGCTGATGTGTCAGTCTATAACCGCACGGTTATGACGGCCGCTCAACTTCCGATGGTGATCGATAAAGCGATTTCGACAGCATACGAGAAGAAGGGCGTCGCCGTCGTCGTCATCCCGAAGGATTTGGCATGGATGGAGATTGAAGACACCTATATTCCGTCAGCTGGCGTGTTCTCGGATGCTCACTGGGATCGTTCCGCTCGTGAAGAAGACGTGAGAAAGGCGGCTGATCTTCTGATTCACGGCAAGCGTCCGTACATCTACTTTGGGCAAGGCGCGAAGGGCGCTGCCGACGAGTTGCGCGAGCTTTCCGATCTGCTTCAGGTTCCGCTCGGTTCGACGTACTTGGCCAAGCCAATTCTTGAAGGGGATGAGAAGGCGTGGATGCTTTCCACTGGACGCGTCTCGACCAAACCTGGCGTTGAAGGCGCACGCTTTGCTGAAGAAGTTCTCTTTATTGGCACGAACTTCGAGTTCCCTGCCTTCAATCCGCAAGCGACATTTATTGATGTCAACCTGCGTCCGTCAGTGCTGGGAGATCGCCATCCCGCGTATTTGGGTGTGCTTGCTGATGCGCCAACGTTCCTACGTCAGCTTCTTGCCGAGGTAAAGAAACGTCAGGAACAGGGTGAGGATCTCACGAGCGCCCATCAGCTCTGGTATGACGCAATGGTTCGCAACCGTGCACAATGGGATGCCTGGATTGCCAAGAATGCCGAACGTGTGGATGAGTCTCCGGCGCGATTTGAGCCGATCTACAAGGTTATCAATGAACACGCAGCTGATAATGCCGTCTTTGGTGTCGACGTTGGCAATGTCAATATCGCTACGGCTCGTTTCTTGAATATGGGTAAGGAGCGGACGTTCACGACGTCGCCGTTGTACGCAACGATGGGCTACGGTGTTCCGGCTGGTCTTGCTGCCGCGAAAGCGTTCCCTGATCGTGAGATTTGGACTCTTTCGGGCGATGGCGCATTTGCAATGATGAGCCAAGATCTCGTTGCTCAGCGCGACGAACATGCACCTGTGATTAACGTGGTCTTCACGAACAAATCGCTGGGATTCATTGAGGCTGAGCAGGATGACACCAATCAGCCTCATTCGGGAGTTGGCCTGTCGGATATTGATTTCGCCAAAGTTGCTGAAGGCTTCGGGGTGAAGGGGTATACGGTTCACACTGGTGCCGAGTTTGAACAGGTGATCAGCGAAGTCAAGGGGACGAAGGAGCCGGTAGTGATCGATGTGAAGATCACGAATGACCGACTTCTCCCTGTCGAGCGTTTTGCTCGCGGCAACTATGACGTTGCTGCTTTCCTTCGGGAATACGACGCTGAAGATCTGACGCCGATCGCTCAGATTCTTGACGATCTTGAGGCGGGCGATGCTAATGGCGGAAAGAAATTGGAGAAGTCAGTTTCCGATATCTGACCGGTGGGCTGCGATGGTAATACGCAGCCAGATCCGTTTGCGCGATAGGTGTGGCGCGGCTAGGGAAACTAGCCGCGCCACACGCTTTTAGGTAGAAAGTCCCATTAGTGAGAAAAATTTTTCCTGACACAGTGTAGTAAGGATGAGGTGTATCACATATAAACTCCAGTAAACTTACGGTTTGAGCAACTGTAAATTTTGCAGGTTGGTACATCTGTTCTACATGAATTTTTCCTGAGAATTCGGAATTTGTGGATGCCGCATATTTTTTATTTGGTACGTTTGTACCAACGCAAAGACGTGTGGGAATCTCAAAGGAGCGACCACTATTACTCAAGGGGGAGTCATGAAACCTCATGTAGCTTCTGAAACCGCCCCGCTGAAGCAAGTGATGCTTCACCGGCCAGGAACGGAGATGCTCCGTCTCACCCCGTCAAATAAAGACAAGCTCTTGTTTGACGACATTCTCTGGCTTGAAAAAGCCCGCGAAGAACACGATGTATTCGCCAAAGAACTCACTGATCGAGGCATCGAAGTTCTCTACTTTCAAGAGCTCCTCTCTCAGACACTCGATATCCCTGAAGCCCGAGCCTCAGCTCTCCAACGAATTTTCACGGAGGAATCGATCGGTTTTGGAGCAGTCGACGCTGTCGCTAACTACTGTGAGCAACTTCCATCAGATGATCTTGCTGCTCTTCTGATTGGTGGAATAACCAAGCGAGAGCTTTTTGAACGCATTCCGAAGACCACATCGGTATCGATGGAGGCGATCGACGACGACGATTTCGTCCTTGCGCCCCTGCCGAATCATCTCTTCACTCGCGATACTTCGTGTTGGATCTACGATGGCGTATCGATCAACGCAATGCGGATGTCGGCTCGTCGTCGGGAAACCATCAACGCTGAAGTGATCTACCGTTACCACCCACGCTTCACCGAATACGGACCTTACATTCACTCCAATGGTCTTGAAGCTGGTGATGCCACTGTTGAAGGCGGAGACGTCCACATCATTGGCAATAAGTCGGTTCTCATTGGAATGAGCGAACGCACCTGCCCACAGGGTGTCGAACGTTTAGCTGCACGGCTTTTCGCTTCGGGCCAAGTTGAGCGAGTGGTTGCCCTCGAAATGCCCAAGAGTCGAGCACAGATGCACCTCGATACGGTGATGAGCATGGCCGATCCAGAGACATTCGTGAAGTACCCCGGATTGGGAATGCTCCGGTCGCAGGTGATTCGCCCAGGTAGAACACCGAAAGAACTTGACGTCACCGTTCACGACCCCTCCCAGATGCACGATGTGATTGCCCAGGCTCTCGGACTTGAGTCGATTCGTGTCCTTGAGCCACCGTTCGATGCCCTCACGTCTGAGCGTGAACAGTGGAATGACGGCTCGAATGTCCTGGCAATCGCTCCCGGCGTGGTCGTCACCTATGAACGCAATACTCCGACAAATGACTTCCTTGTAGAAAACGGCCTGGAAGTTGTGGCCATTGCGGGTAACGAACTCGGACGTGGGCGAGGAGGCCCACGTTGCATGAGCTGCCCAATTGTTCGCGAAGACATCTGAATCAACCTCTACCCCTCAATACACGAAAGGCATGATGATGGATAACACATTTACAGGACGCCACTTCCTCAAGGAAATTGACTTCACCCCCGCCGAATGGCGAAAATTGCTCGAACTCTCCGCAAAGCTCAAAGCTGATAAGAAGGCTGGAAAAGAAGAGAAGCACCTTGTTGGCAAGAACATCGCGCTGATCTTTGAAAAGACCTCCACTCGTACCCGTTGCTCGTTTGAAGTCGCCGCATACGATCAAGGTGCTCAAGTCACTTATCTCGACCCATCAGGATCGCAGATGGGACACAAGGAATCCGTGGCTGATACGGCTCGAGTTCTGGGGCGTATGTTTGACGGCATCGAGTTCCGAGGCAAGAAGCAAGAACACGTGGAGATGCTCGCTGAACTTTCCGGAGTTCCAGTCTGGAACGGTTTGACCGACGAGTGGCATCCAACCCAGATGCTTGCTGATCAACTGACGATGATCGAAGCATCGGGCAAGGATATTTCCGAAATCTCGATGGCATACGTCGGTGACGCCCGAAACAACGTGGGGAATTCACTTCTGGTTTCCTGTGCAATGATGGGCATGGATGTGCGCATGGTGGCTCCGAAGGAGCTACAGAATGCCCCTGAAATCGTCGAAATGGCACAGAAACTTGCTCAAGCCGAAGGTGGCAAGGTCCTCATCACCGACGACGTCGCTGAAGGCGTGAAGGGCGTCGACTTCATCTACACCGATATTTGGGTCTCAATGGGTGAACCAAAGGAGGTCTGGGATGAGCGCATCGCACTTCTGCGCGATTACCAAGTCAATGCAGAGCTCATGGAGAAGGCAGGTTCGCAGGCGAAGTTCCTCCACTGCTTGCCGTCCTTCCATGACCGCAACACCACAGTGGGCGAAGACATCTTCCAGCGCACTGGCCTCGATGGTCTCGAAGTGACCAACGACGTCTTTGAGTCACCAGCATCGATTGTGTTCGATCAGGCCGAGAATCGTATGCACACGATCAAGGCCGTCATGGTCGCAACGTTAGGGAGCTGAGGATGCGAATTGTTGTCGCTCTTGGAGGAAATGCTCTGCTCAGGCGTGGTGATACGCCCGACGCCTCCACCCAGATCGAGCATGTTCGGCACGCTGCCAAACAACTAGCCAATCTTGCTAAAGAACACGATCTTATCGTCACTCACGGCAACGGCCCTCAGGTTGGTGTCCTCGCACTTGAAAGCGCGAAGGACGAAAGCCTATCGCAACCCTATCCCTTCGATACCTTAGGCGCGGAAACCCAGGGCATGATCGGTTACTGGCTCTTGCAGGCGTTACAAAACGAATTGCCAGGTCGAGAGGTGGCAGCGCTGATCAACCAGACACTTGTCGACGCCGATGATCCGGCTTTCGCGAACCCCACGAAGTTCATTGGTGAGGTGTACTCGAAGGACGAAGCGCTGGCATTGGCAGAAGAACGTGGGTGGACAGTCAAGCCCGACGGCGAATACTACCGTCGAGTCGTTGGCTCGCCACTCCCGGTGCAGGTTGTCGAGACAGCCACGATTCGTCGGCTTGTCAACGACGGCGCAGTGGTGGTGTGTGCCGGCGGAGGTGGAATCCCCGTCGTCGACGAGGGCGGACGCATCAGTGGTGTGGAAGCTGTGATCGACAAGGATCGCACGGCGGCTGTCCTTGCACAATCGCTCAGCGCCGATGTGCTCATGATCCTCACCGACGTCGACGGTGTGTACGAAAACTACGGAACACCGCAGGCACGCGCCTTGAGGGAAGCGACGCCAGAACTTTTACGCACGATGGGTCTTCCCGCAGGCTCGATGGGACCGAAGGTTGATGCCGCATCCCAGTTTGTTGAAGCTACCGGCGGAACTGCAGTGATCGGGCGTCTGGAAGACGCAATCGATAACTTGTTGGGCAACGCTGGAACTCGCGTGGTTGCATAACCGCGCACAACGAAATCCTCACCCAGGGTTTCTCATCGCCTGAGGCGACCATCGGCCACCTCTCGTTTCCTGCTCAACAGAGCAGCGTACCAATACAACAACAAAAACAAACATCACAAAGGAGTGAATACGATGACGAAAATTGTGAACTCGTGGAATGATTTTGATCCGCTCAAGCACGTCATTGTTGGCCGTGCAGAAAATTCGATGATCCCGCCCGAGGAGCCTGCAACATCTGAGAAGGTGCCTGTTGATTCCGAGATGCGTGGAATGTGGGGGCCGCGTCCGCTCGAAACCGTCGAGAAGGCTGCAGCGCAACTGGACTTCCTCGCGAAAACGCTCGAAGAGCACGGAGTCAAAGTTGACCGTCCGACTCCTCTCCAATGGAATCAGCACATCAAGACCCCGGATTTCCAGAATGATTCGATGATGACATGTATGCCGCCGCGCGACATTCTTCTCACCATCGGTAACGAGATCATGGCGTCGGCGAACTCGTTCCGCTGCCGCTACTTCGAATACCTCGCATACTGGCCGCTGATGAAGCAGTACTTTGACGAAGATCCAGAATTCAAGTGGACTCAGGCTCCGCGTCCGCGTCTGACCGATGCTTCCTACAAGCACAATTACTACGATGAGAAGATCTCGCTTGAGGAGCGTCTGGTGCGCACCGCGAACAAGGACTTCGTCACCACTGAAGTTGAGCCAATGTGGGATGCTGCTGACGTGCTCCGCCTAGGCAAGGACCTCTTTATTCAGCACGGTTTGACTACGAACCGTACAGCAATGGAGTGGTTCAAGCGCTACTACCCGGATTTGCGAGTTCACGCAGTGAACTTCCCGGGTGATCCCTACCCGATCCACATCGATGCCACGTTCGTGCCATTGCGCCCGGGTTTGATCATCAACAACCCACAGCGTCGTCTGCCTGAAGAGCAGCGCAAGATCTTCGAAGCAAATGATTGGGAGATCGTCGACGCAGCTCAGCCGGCGCACACCACGCCGCCGCCGCTGTGCTACTCCTCCGTGTGGCTGTCCATGAACTGCCTGGTTCTTGATCACAAGACCGTGATCTGCGAGGCTTCCGAGGTCCACCAGATGGAGCAGATGGACAAGCTCGGAATGAACGTCATTCCGGTGCCGTTCCGCGATGCTTATCCGTTCGGCGGCGCGCTCCACTGCGCAACCGCTGACGTCTACCGCGAGGGTGGCTGTGAGGATTACTTCCCGAACCAGGTCGAAGATCCAACCCTGGTCTAGGGCATATAAGGTGGGAGTTGCACACACCGTGCAACTCCCACCTTTCCCAAATTTATTTTCAGGGAAAGGGGCAATGATGTCCAACAACACTTCTAATCCAACAAATTACGCAATGAATAAGTCGTTGGGCGTGACTGCAATGGTGTTGTCTGCCACTGGTATGGGTCTTGTTGGGACCTTTTCGCGTGGTGCAACAGCCGGGCTCAATCCCGATGACAAAGCAGTTATCGGATCTTTCCTTGCATTCGGACGAATGACGTTCGGAGTGATCGGGTTCGTCATCATTGCGCTTTTAACACGCAAAATTCGCGATGTTGTTTCTGCCAAAATTACCCCCGCCGTGATTCTTGGCGGCGTGTCAATCGGTCTTTCGCTCGGTTGCTATATTTCGTCCACCTTGCTGACATCTATCGCCAACGCGGTGTTCTTGATCTACACTGGGCCACTCTTTTGTACGATTTTGGCTCGCGTGATCCGTAAAGAGCGAGTGTCGGCTCTTGCCTGGTTTTTTCTCTCCCTCGTCTTCATTGGCATGTTGTTAACGATCGGAGTAATCGGGTGGGATAACGGGTTGACTTTCGGACTCGATCTGTCTGCGGTTAGTGCTGAATACCCGAAGAAACCACTGGGTGACCTTTTGGGTTTGCTCTCGGGGGTTTTCTATGGGCTTGCCCTCTTCTTCTATGGTTACCGCAAGGATATGGATTCGGTTGTTCGCGGCACATGGAATTTTGTCTGGGCTGCAGTTGCTGCGCTGGCAATGTCGCTGGTGCTTCAGCCATGGCACGGCGTGTCTACTTTCTCTGCCTCGAATTGGGGGTGGGCAATCGGCCTTTTCCTCGTCTGTGGCTTGTTTGCGCTCGGTTGGCTGGTTGTCGCTGGTCGGAACTTGCCGGCAGTGGAAATGTCAACGATTTCTTACTGGGAGTGCGTCGTTGCGATTGTCTGCGGTGTCCTGATCTTCCACGAGTCGATCGGCTGGATTAGTGGTATGGGTGGCTTGCTGATCATTATCGGAGGATTTGCCCCGGTCTTCTTCAACGAAGATCCCAGCACTGACAATGCACTTGTGGATCAGTGATATGCCACTGTGAAGAACTGGTCGCAATGGCGAGGTACCTGTAAAGGATAGTGATGGAAATGTCCCACGCAATTATTCGGGGAGAAAATTCCGTTGATTCACCGGAGTTCAAAAAGACTCTGCACCGGGCCGCTGGCGCAAGTTTCATCGGCAACTTCATCGAATGGTTCGATTACGCATCATACGGGTACCTCGCCATTGTCATTGGCGCCGTGTTCTTCCCTGAATCAAACGAACCCGTACGCCTCATGTCAACGTTCGCGATCTTCGCGATGTCTTTTATCTTGCGACCTGTTGGTGCAGTTCTATGGGGTGCGTGGGGAGACAGATTTGGCCGTCGATGGGCACTGTCGTGGTCTATCCTCATTATGTCCGGCTCAACCTTCTTGGTTGGTCTCTTACCTGGATACGAAAAAATCGGGATTGCTGCTCCGCTCTTGCTCCTGGTTCTGCGCATGATCCAGGGATTCTCTGCTTCGGGCGAATATGCGGGAGCGGCGACGTTCTTAGCAGAATTTTCCCCGCGAGATCGTCGTGGCATGTATACGGCGCTTGTCCCGGCGTCGACGGCGGCTGGCTTGCTTGCTGGCTCGCTGTCGGTGACGGTGTTGCACAACGTCCTCGACCCTGCTCAGATGCATTCGTGGGGGTGGCGTGTTCCGTTCTTGCTTGCTTTGCCATTGGGGTTTGTTGGCCGTTTCATTCGTGTTCACTTGGAGGATTCTCCTGTCTTCCAGGAGATGGCGGCCAGCCCCAATATGAAAAAGAACAAGTACCCGTTGCGCGATCTTCTCAAGCACCACCGTTTTCCCCTCGTTGTTGCTTTCGGGGTTTCGTCTTTGAACGCTGTGGCGTTTTACATGCTACTTAGCTACATGCCAACTTATCTCCACGAAGCCCTCGGTGTTCCAGAAGCGACAGCAACCGGAATTTCGTCTCTGACGCTCACGGTTTATATCGCCGCGATCGGTATTATGGGCCATTTTTCCGACATGATCGGACGACGTCGGATGCTCATTTTCGCGTCAGTGGCTTTCATTATCGGCTCGGTTCCGGTGTTCTGGTGGATGGGACAGGCAGGTTTGTGGGCGATCATTCTCTGTGAGCTTATTTTTGCTATATGTCTGACACTGAATGACGGTCCACTGGCGACCTTCCTCGCCGAATCTTTCCCGACAGAGGTGCGTTATTCCGGTTTTGCTCTGGCGTTTAATGCTGCCAATGCCCTCCTTGGAGGAACCGCGCCATTTGTTGCAACGTGGCTAATATCGGTAACGCATACGCGCCTTGCCCCTGCAATCTATCTCGCAGTGATCGCAGTGGCTGCGCTTGTGGCGATGCTCTTTGCCAGGGATAACGCTGGTGAAGAGTTGGCCGATATTGAATGATCGACACTTCCCTGTATCAACGTAGCATTGCAAAATAGTGGTTTGGGCAAAATCCAATGGGCAGGGTTGCTAAAATCAAGTCGCACATTTTGAATACTGGGGAGAATCGTGATGGCTCACGCGACAAGCGAGGTAATGCAAGGATCGACTTCTCGAGGTCAGATGCGCAGGCTCCGAATTATTGAAGCCGCAGCCGATTTGATCTATGAGAACGGTCCCTCGTCGGTGACCCACAGAAGTGTAGCAGCTCGTGCGAAATGCTCACTTTCGGCAACAACGTATTATTTTTCTGGACTCGAAGATCTTTTATATCAAGCAGGCAAGACCAATATTTCTCGGTGGGCTACGCGTGCTGAGCGCATCGCCGAAACGGTGGAATCGCTCAGTGGAAAAATCGATGCTGAACAGCGCACCAACTATGTTTTAGCAGCCACTTTGCCTGAAGGAAATGCGCTCTCAGGACACTACGCCCAGCTCATGGATGCGGGAAGTTCTGCACCGATCGCGCGAGCCTATCGCACAGGCAGATCCCGCTTGAATATGGCAGTAGAACGAGTTCTGTCACATTTGGGTGTTAAAGCTCCAGCCGAACTTATCATCGCTATTGTCGACGGCGCTGCAGTGTCGGCATTGTCGGAGGGGCGTGAAGTGCGAGAGAACGCGCGCGCACTCCTCGTCGAATTTTTCAGGCTTTTGGGCTGTGAGGCGGTGTTGTAGCAGGAAAATGAAGAGGTCTTTTCTCGCACGAACAACACTGATCTAGGCCTCCCGTCCCTTTTCCGGGACCAAAACCCCAATAACTCCTGAAATCTCAAGCGAAAATCCATCCCATGTAGGACTTTGGGAGGTAGGGGAGATAATCGCATAAATTCGCTGAAATTGTTTTCAGCAATAATGCAATCGGCTCTATTGTGCCATCTTCTTCGTTCTCGCTTTTGTTTGTCTCACCCCGATAAAGTTAAGGGGCAAGACAACGAGGGCGGCGTCAAGTTGCCGAGAAAACCTCAGTTGCTCAGAAAAGGAAGAGAATCATGACTCCAACGGAAAAGGCAAAGACGACCTCAGGAGCTGTGAAGGATCAGCAGTCCGACATCACCGCCATGATTGATGAGCTCGCCAAGAAGGCGCGCGTGGCTCTTGAAGAGTTCGACTCCTACGATCAGGAGCGAATCAATAAGATCGTGCATGCGATGGCACTCGCCGGAACCGATCAGCACCAGAAACTTGCCCGTAAGGCCATTGATGAGACCGGCCGTGGTCTCTACGAAGACAAGGCCGTAAAGAACCTCTACTCTACCGAGTACATCTGGAACTCGATTAAGTACAACCGCACAGTTGGTGTCATCAAGGAAGATAAGCAGAAGGGCATCACTGAGATTGCAGAGCCGATCGGTGTGATTGCGGGCGTTACTCCGGTGACCAACCCGACATCGACGACGATGTTTAAGTGCATCATCTCCATCATGACTCGCAACCCAATCATCTTCGCGTTCCACCCCTCAGCACAGCAGTGCTCGACGGCGGCAGCGCAGGTCATGCTCGATGCCGCCGTCAAGGCTGGCGCGCCGGAGAACTGCATTCAGTGGATTGAGCAGCCATCTCTTGATGCCACCAAGAGCCTCCTCAACCACCCGACCATTGCACTGACTCTCGCAACCGGCGGTGCTGGAATGGTTCAGTCGGCATACTCCACCGGAAAACCGGCTCTCGGTGTTGGTCCGGGTAACGCTCCGGTTTACGTACACAAGACCGCCAAGATCCGTCGCACCGTCAACGATCTCATCATTTCCAAGACGTTCGACAACGGTATGATCTGTGCTTCCGAGCAGTGCCTCGTTATCGATGAGGAAATCAAGGACGCTCTCATGGACGAGTTCGTGGCAATGGGATGCCATATTGTCACTCCTGATGAGAAAAAGAAGCTCACAGCATTCATGGTTCGCGACAACGGCACCATTGCCCCCGGCGTCGTCGGCATGAGCGCTGGCCGTATCGCGAAGGAAGCTGGCCTCGACTTACCTGAGCGTACGAAGATTCTCCTCGTTGAACTCGACGAAGTTTCGGATAACGAGCCTTTCGCACACGAGAAGCTCTGCCCAGTCCTCGGTTTCACGACCGTCAAGGACGATGTCGAAGGCTTCGACGTCGCTGAGAAGCTGCTCAAGATGGGCGGCCTGGGACACACCGCAGTTGTCCACACCCAAGACCGTGAGATCGAGCAGGCATACGGTCTGCGTATGAAAGCGTGCCGTATCATCGTCAACTCGCCGTCGGCTCTTGGCGGTATCGGTGACGTCTACAACGGCCTGGTGCCATCGCTGACGCTCGGCTGTGGCTCCTACGGGCGTAACTCGGTGTCGCACAATGTCTCGGCAACAGACCTCATCAACGTTAAGAGAATCGCGGAAAGGCGCAACAACATGCAGTGGTTCAAGGTTCCGCCGAAGACCTACTTCGAGCGCTACTCCACCCAGTATCTCCAGAAGATGCAGGGTATTTCCCGCGTCTTCATCGTCACCGATCCTGGCATGGTCATGAACGGTTACGTGGACGTGCTCATTGCGCACCTCAAGCAACGCCGTGACGACGTCGCATGGAACATCTTCCAGGATGTCGAGCCAAACCCGACCTCGAACACCGTCTTCCGCGGTGCTCAGCTGATGAACGAATTCAAGCCTGACTGCATTATCGCCCTCGGTGGCGGCTCGCCAATGGACGCAGCGAAGGCAATGTGGCTGTTCTACGAACACCCAGAGAGCTCCTACTTCGGCATGAAGCAGAAGTTCATGGATATCCGTAAGCGCACCTACCGCTTCCCCAAGCTTGGGCGCAAGGCTCAGTTCGTGGCAATCCCGACGACGTCGGGTACCGGTTCTGAGTGCACGCCGTTCGCGGTCATTACTGACTCTGAGAACCACGTGAAGTACCCCTTCGCTGATTATGCGATCACTCCAGATGTGGCAATCGTGGACGCACAGTACGTTGATTCAGTGCCGCCGCGTACCGCAGCCGATTCCGGCATGGACGCACTGACCCACGCGATCGAGTCCTACGTGTCGACTATGGCTTCGGATTACACTCGCGGTCTGTCGTTGCGTGCAGCGCAGATGATTTTTGCGAACCTGCGCAAGTCGGTTCTCGAAGGAGATAAGGACGCCAAGGAGACGATGCACAACGCATCGGCAATGGCTGGTATGGCATTCGCAAACGCCTTCCTCGGAATTGTCCACTCGCTTTCGCACAAGGTTGGCGGTGAATTCAATATCGCTCACGGCCGCACGAACGCGATCTTCCTGCCTCACGTGATTAAGTACAACGCTACTAAGCCGTATAAGCATGCGATCTTCCCCAAGTACGAGCACTACCGTGCAGACGAGGATCTCGCAGAGTTCGCTCGCTTCATGGGCTTCGGTGGCGCGACTACCGAAGAATCGGTTGACAACCTCATCAAGGAAGTCACCAAGCTCGCGCAGGATTTGGGTATCAAGATGAGCCTCAAGGAGAACGGCGTGACTCGCGAGATGCTCGAAGAGAAGATCGACGTTTTGGCCGATCTTGCTCTCGAAGATCAGTGCACCCCGGCAAACCCGAAGGCTCCGCTCGTCTCCGAGCTCCGCGACCTCATCTACGACGCTTACGAAGGCGTGGTGGGATTCACTGCAGGTGGCGGGGTCATCTCCGACGCTGCAGTGGCAGACGCGCAGCCCAAAGGTAAGCAAGCTGATCTGACCGGTTCAGAGGCTGATCCTGTCAACCAAAAGGCTGCTCAGGCATCGGATGAGGCTCTGGCTGGCAAGAATAAGAGTGCAGACAAGCCGAAGAAATCAGGCAAGTGACGGTTTACTCGCTCGCCCCCAAATGCTGGAAGTGATCGAGTAAAAGTTTCAAACCTCATCGTGAGCTGACAGTTCGTCCCTGACCTATCGATGATATGGGCTGGGTGCGAAGGTGAAAGCCACGCAGGCAGTACGCCGATCACACTGCTGATCCGGTCGGCGTGCAGTGGGCGGGGAGGAAAAATTCCTCCCCGCCCACGTATATATATTGACGGTATATATATTGGCGGTTTCGCCCTCTTTAGGACTGGCTCTTTCACGAGTATGCTGGCGACATGTATGTGGCACGTCAGCATGAGATTGATCGAGAAACAGCACTAAATTTTGCGCGAGATATCGCCATTGGCCAATGGGTGTCCTCTGGAGACGCCGGGCTTAATGCCACGATTTTGCCATTTTCGCTTGAAGAGCGTGGCGGCAAGCTTTACGCCCAGGCCCACTTCAACCGTGTCAATCGTCAATGGGCAGATACGGGTGATGCGATGGTGATTGTTCACGGTCCCATATGCCACGTGTCGGCTTTAGACTTTCCTGAACAATCTCCTGACGCACGGATGCCCACGGTGCCGACCTTAAATTACGTCACTGTCCATCTCAAAGGGCGTTTCATTGTGCGCGACAATGAAGAATTCACGTTAGCTCATATGCGTCGTATTGTTGACCACTTTGAATCGAGTTGGAATCTGGATCAGATTGACGATCAGCTCCTGAGGCGTTCTTTGCGTGCAAATGTGGGGGTTGAACTCGAGGTCAAGGAAGTCATCGGCAAAGCCAAACTCAGTCAAAATCTTTCTCCCGAAGCATTGCGCTACACAATCGATCACTTGCGCGCTCGCGATCCTCGCGCTACCGACGTCGCTGATTTAATGGAGAGGATCGCGCTACCGTGGGCTGAGGAACGCGACAGTCGCGTTGAGAATGCCCGAGCAGCAGGAGCGTCGACATTGCCGATTTCGCCGAACGGTGCGATGCCTAAGTTTTCGTCTGAGGTGGAGATTACCGCGGGATGTTCGCGCCTGGCGAGGTAGGCCGTCCGGCCCCGATCCGCACAATAGTGGTTGCTACAATTGTGTGCGAAGGTAGCAACCGCTACTGCAACCACTGATAGGGAAGCTGATATGACTTATAAACTTGTGCTCCTCCGTCACGGTGAAAGTGAATGGAACGCGAAGAATCTCTTCACGGGTTGGGTGGATGTGCCGCTCTCCGAGAAGGGTGTGGAAGAGGCTCGCCGTGGCGGCAAGCTTCTCAAGGACGCTGACGTCCTGCCAGAGATTCTTCACACTTCACTCCTTCGCCGCGCGATCATGACGGCCAACCTCGCACTTGATGCGGCTGATCGTCACTGGATTCCGGTCAAGCGCGATTGGCGTCTGAACGAGCGTCACTACGGCGCGCTTCAGGGCAAGAACAAGAAGGAAATTCGTGACGAATACGGCGAGGAGCAGTTCATGCTCTGGCGTCGTTCCTACGATGTTCCGCCGCCGGAAATTGAGCTGGGTTCGGAGTTCTCTCAGGATACCGATCCGCGCTATGCCGGTGAGCCGATCCCACGTTCGGAGTGCCTCAAGGATGTTCTCGAGCGCCTGCTTCCTTACTGGGAAGGCGAGATTGTGCCGGATCTTAAGACGGGCAAGACTGTCATGGTTGCTGCTCACGGAAATTCCTTGCGCGCAATCATCAAGCACCTGGACAAGATCTCGGACGAGGCCATCTCTGGTCTGAACGTGCCAACAGGTATTCCGCTCTACTACGAGCTGGACGAAGAGACCCTTGAGCCAGTGACGAAGGGTGGCACCTACCTCGATCCTGAGGCTGCCAAGGCTGCGATTGAAGCTGTGGCAAACCAGGGCAAGTAAGACTCGCGGTGCACTGAGTACTGACGTCAGTGTGAAGGAGGCGCAGGGAAAGTTCCCTGCGCCTCCTTCACACTCTCAGGTCGGTAGCCAGATTAAGCCTCCGGTTCCATTCCAGTAATCAGGAACTGCATACGCGTGGCAACATTGACCGCCTGATCGCCGTAGCGCTCGAGGTAACGGCCGAGAAGAATAATATCGACGATTTCTTGGCGAGTGAGTTCAAGACTTGGATCAAGCACGTAGTCGAAAGACTTACGATGCAAGTCGTCAAGCACATCGTCGTCAGCAAGGATTTCGTGCGCAAGCCCGATATCCTTCGTCTCAACAAGTTTTGCTACTTTCTCACCAACCATCGCGGCTTGGTCAGCCATTGCGGTGAGTAGCTCATACACTGGACCTTGGACAGCTGTCGATGGATAGCGGCCGCGGGCAACATAGGCGACGTGGCGAGCCAGATCTCCCATACGCTCGATCGTCGAGCTCAGTCGCATAGCGGATGCCACAGTGCGCAGATCTTTTGCAACCGGAGCCTGGCGTACAAGAAGTGAAATCGCCATCTCGTCAACGTTACGTTCTAGCAAGTCGATTTTCTGATCGGCGTCGATAACCTGCTCCGCAAGCGCGAGATTCGCGTCCTTAAACGATTCAGCAGCGAGTCGCATTGCGCGTGCAGCACCTTTCGTCTCTGCGATCAGTGTGTCGTACAGCTCGTGCATTTCATTGCGAAACTGTTCGCGCATATTTTCTCCTTCGTTCCTCAGATGGCAGCGCGGGGTACACCGTGACAGGTGCCCCTTGCGCCACCGCATCCGCCTGTAGTCGTATTAAATCAGGTGGGGGTAAATTGCGTGCGCGCCTTAGGTGAACAGTTGGAAAACACTCATCATTTTGTGTGCACGCTCAGTTAGGCTGGGATGCATGAACGGAGGCATAACCCATCTGGGTTTCTTGATGCTCGGAGTACTGATCGGCGTCGTTGCTGGTGGCGCAGTGGTTTTCTATGCGTTGCGTGCAGCAAATTCTCGCGAAATTCACGAGCGTCGGCGTCGCGCAGCTGCAGAAAAAATTGGGGTCGACGAGATCCTCCGTGCGTTGCCCCAGGGCTCAGTGATTGTTGACCGCCGTGGCGACGTTCTGCATACCTCTCCCGATGCTGTTTCTTCCGGCTTGGTGAACGGTTCAAGGTTGCGGGGCGAATTAGCCGACGTCGTCGCGCACGTGCGCAAAAGCACCAGGCGCGCACAGGCAGATAAACGCTCCGGCGTCATCGATGACTCATTTTCTCGCACTCTCACCGTGCGCGGAGAGCTCGGTATCCGCCAGATTTCTGTTCGTTTAGTGCTCTTAGAAGATGATGCGGTACTAGTGCTTTTCCACGATGTCACTGGTGAACACCAAGCTCAGGCTCTACGCGAAGACTTTGTGACAAACGTCAGCCACGAACTCAAAACTCCGGTTGGGGCGATCCGACTACTCGCGGAAACCATCGAGGATAACGCATCGGATTCAGCCACTGTGGCACATTTTGCGAGTCGTTTGGGACGTGAAACTGAGCGTCTGTCCGCATTGGTATCGCAAATTATGGAACTCTCGCGTGTCACATCGGGTGTGGCGATGGAGCGGGAACGAGTTGAGATCGATGAGGTCGTGACCGAAGCGCTTGATCGTGCGCGTATCGGTGCGAGTGCTCGAGGTATCGAGCTCGTGGGCGGGGGCGAACGCGGGCTGACGATCTGCGGCAGCCATCAGATGCTTGTCAGTGCTCTCCGTAATCTTCTTGACAACGCCATTCGATATTCGCGCGAAAATTCACGGGTCTCTGTCGGTGTCGCGTCGCATGAGGGGAACGTGGAAATTGCTGTGGTTGACGCTGGAATCGGAATTGCCCCCGATATCCGCGCGCGTATCTTTGAACGTTTCTTCCGTGGTGATGAGGCGCGCACGCGCGACACCGGGGGAAGCGGTGTGGGCTTGGCGATTGTCAAGCATGTGGCGGCTGAACACGGTGGAGAGGTGCGTTTGTGGAGTGACGTTGGCCGTGGATCGACTTTCACTCTTGTGATTCCGGAAGAAGTCACGCAGAAAACTGTCATGGCGGACGTCGGCGCAGAAAGGTAAATGATATGACGAAAATTTTGGTGGTTGATGACGAGCCAACCTACCGCGAGACTCTCGAATTTAACCTCAGCCGTGACGGTTTTGAGGTGGTGACGGCAGCAAGTGGGCCGCAGGCTGTGGTGGAATTTCGCAGTTTTCAGCCGGATCTCATTGTGCTCGATCTGATGTTGCCGCAAATGAGTGGGGAAGACGTGTTTCGAAAGATCAGAAACGAGTCGGATGTCCCGGTCATCATGCTCACTGCAAAGGATTCGGAGATTGATCGTGTCGTTGGCCTTGAACTCGGTGCCGACGATTATGTCACCAAACCGTACTCGTATCGGGAGCTACTGGCGCGTATCCGCGCGATACTACGTCGTATCGAGAAAGCCACCGAAGTAGTATCTGAGCAGACACGACAAGTGCTTCGCGCAGGAACAGTTGAGTTAGACCCTGATGCTCACGAAGTGAGGGTGGACGGAGAACCGGTTGCTATGCCCTTGCGTGAGTTCGAACTTTTAAAACTTCTCATGGAAAATGCCAACCGCGTGCTGACGCGTACTCAGATCTTTGATGCGTTGTGGGGGATTGACTATATCGGAGATCCGAAAACCCTCGATGTTCACGTCAAGCGTATCCGTGCAAAAATTGAGGCAGATCCGGCGAATCCGCGCCGGTTGGTGACGGTGCGAGGACTGGGCTACAAACTTTTCGACCGCCTTGAGAAATAGCCGTTTGGTAGAATGTTCTTCAAGTTGGACTGTGTGCGCCCACGGAAAGCCCGAAGCGCGCAGGCAGTAGAGGAGTTTTTGTGAGCGTTGAGTTCAAGGTTGGCGAAACGGTTGTCTATCCGCATCATGGTGCTGCGGAAATTGAGGACATTTCGGAAAAGACCATGCGTGGAGAGAAGCGGATGTACCTCACTCTGCGCGTGCTCCAAAACGACATGGTGATCCAGGTTCCTGCCGATTCGATTGAGGATGTTGGCGTGCGTGACGTGTCCAACGAAGAGCAACTAGAGCACGTTTTCGGAGTTCTTCGGGAAGAGGACGTCGAAGAGCCCAGCAACTGGTCGCGTCGTTTCAAGGCAAATGGTGAGAAGCTCACCTCCGGAGATGTCAACAAAGTGGCTGAAGTTGTCCGTGACCTCACCCGTCGCAATGCTGACCGTGGCTTGAGCGCGGGGGAGAAGCGTATGTTGACTCAGGCTCGCGGTATTTTGGCGTCGGAAATCGCTTTGGCGCGTGACGTTGATGAGTCCGACGCTGATGAATTACTCAACGAGGTACTTGGTGAATACGTTCCCAGCCCAATTTCAGCAGACTCTGCCGACGAAGCTGAGTAATTTTTCGGTGTCAGTTATCGACCATCGTTTACGACAGAGCTGAGGAGTTGTGATACTCGGATCGTGCACGGTACCGAGGTCATGGCTCCTCAGCTTTTCTGTTGCGAAATTTTCTGGTGTGGAATTTGGGAGGAAAGAATGAGTGTCGTTGCAGTGGTGACCGCCGCTGGATCAGGAACTCGTTTGGGCGCGAGTGTGCCCAAAGCCCTCGTTGAACTCGCCGGTGAACCCCTCATTGTTCATGCCGTACGCGGCATGGTAGCTGGAGGCGTGAGGCAGATTGTGGTGACAATCCCCGAAGGGTACGAAGAAGATTTCGCACGAGCGCTTGCGCAGTTCTCCCCCGGTAGCAGCGATGATAGCAAGGTAGACGGCACTGAAATTGGCACTGATCCTGTTCGTGTCACATGTGTGGTTGGTGGCCGTACCCGCCAAGAATCTGTGGCTCGCGGACTCGCGGAGGTCGATGCGCCGGTGGTTCTTATTCATGATGCTGCGCGTTGCCTCACTCCGCCGTCGGTCATTGCACGTGTGGTTGAGGCTGTCCAGGCGGGAGCCGAGGCTGTGGTTCCCGTGATGGCGGTGACTGACACAATCAAACGCGCCGTCGTCGTCGCGGACGACAACACGCCCCTGTACGCACAACCGTTGGGGGAGACTGTGGACCGCGCCGAGTTGCGCGCTGTACAAACACCGCAAGGATTCGTCACTGAGCTGGTCAAACGTGCTCATGTCGAAGGGGAAAAGCTCAGCGTCTCTGAGCTCAGCGCAGCCCCTGATGATGCTGCGCTTGTTGAGCTTCTAGGGAAGCGAGTGTGGGCAGTGTCCGGTTCTTCCGAAGCACTCAAAATTACCACTCCCTTCGATCTAGCGGTCGCTGAGTTCCTCTGTCAGCGTCGGAAAAAGGATAATGATGTATGATCCACGAAATCTGAGAACTGCAGTTGCCACCGATATCCATCAATTCAGCACTGATGCGGATCGGCCGATGTGGCTGGCGTGTCTGCAGTGGCCAGGAGTGACGGGTTTGGAAGGACATTCCGACGCTGACGTCGCAGCTCACGCGGTCGCTGACGCGATATTAATTGCTTCAGGGGTGGGAGAACTTGGGAGCGTGTTTGGAGTTGATCGTCCGGAATTTGTGGGGGCATCTGGGGCACGCTTACTTGGTGAAGCTGCTCGACTAGTGCGAGCAGCTGGGTGGGACATTATTAATGCATCTGTGCAGATCATTGGCCCGAAGCCGCGCTTTTCGCCACGTAAGAAAGAAGCGGAAGAGGCAATGACATTGGTGCTCGGTGCGCCCTGTACAGTAGCAGCGACGACAACAGATCATCTCGGGTTCCCCGGGCGTGGTGAGGGGCTTGCTGCGGTCGCATCTGCTCTGGTGTACAAGGCATCCCCAATATGCTAGTGAACCGCGGTTGTCTTTATCGAAAGTGCAACACGATGACGCGAAAAAACCAGAATTAGGACTTCCTGGGTGTATTTTTGGCCACGTCATGCCTTATTCTTGCCATGGAAAAATGTTTTCATAATGAAGGAGCGCTGTAGTTATGCGGTTGTCTCATAAGGATTCGGTTCTGGATCTTGTTGGAGCCCAATCGAAGCATTTGGGTAGAGCAACAAAGGTTCTCACCGAATTGGCACATGCGAATCGTGCCGATCGTGAATCGCTGTACACGCAATTGCATGCAGTTGAGAACGACGCTGATGCGGCAAGTCACAAAGTGATCCAAACGATCAACAGAAGTTTCGTACTTCCTTTTGATCGGGAGGATCTTTTTAATTTGACCTCATTGATCGACGACTGTGTGGATATGATCGATGAAGCCGGCGGAAATATGGTGCTGTATAAGGTTGACGAATTGCCGCCGGATGCTCTAAAGCTCATTGATATTCTTCAAAAGTGTGCCGATATCACGATGACCTTGCTGGGCAAGTTGGAGAAGATCGACGAACATATGCGCGCATACTGGGTCGAAATCAACCAGCTAGAAAATCACGGCGACACCGTGTATCGCAAGCTTATTTCTGATCTTTTTGCGGATGACGATGCCAACATGATGGCCGTCATGCGTATGAAGTTTGTGGTGGATCGTCTGGAGGGTGCGATCGATCGTTTTGAGAATCTCGCCGCTGTGGTTGAGACAATCGCGATCAAGGAGTCATAAGCGTGGATCTGACGCTGTTTTTAGTTTTGATGATCGTTGTTGTGGCGTTCATCTTCGATTTTACGAACGGTTTCCATGATGCTGCCAATGCGGTGGCAACGGCTGTGGCAACTCGCGCGTGGAGCCTAAACCGTGCGCTTGAGATGGCGGCGGTGATGAACTTCGTCGGAGCTCTCATTGGTACGGGTGTTGCTGAAACAATCGGTTCGGGAATTGTCTCGCCTCCACAAGATAACTCGGGTTTGATTGTGGTGGCGTCGGGCTTGCTCGGTGCGATTATCTGGAACCTGATTACGTGGTGGTTCGGTCTGCCGTCGTCGTCTTCGCACGCTTTGATCGGTGGTCTGACAGGGGCTGGTCTGGCTGCATCGGTGACGGTTCACTGGGCAGTGATCGGCGAGAAGGTTGTCCTACCAATGTTTTTGTCGCCGATGGTGGGCTTCGTTCTTGCCTATATCGCAATGAAGATTTTGCTCAAGGCGTTCGAGCGTGCTACCTACAAGAAGACAATGCGTGGCTTCCGCAAGCTGCAGCTTTTTTCGAGTGCGGCGATTGCGCTTGGCCACGGATTGCAGGACGCACAGAAGACCATGGGCGTGGTTGTTCTTGCTCTTGTCGCTGGTGGCTATCACGAAGGAACGTCAATTCCGCTCTGGGTCAAGATTGGTGCCGCTGCAGCGATTTCGCTTGGCACGTATACCGGTGGTATGCGCATCATGAAGACTCTCGGTCGCAATATTACAGCCGTAGATCCGGCGCGTGGTTTCGTGGCTGAATCTGTTGCTGCGTCAGTTCTTTACACCACCGCATTCTTGTGGCATGCTCCTATCTCAACTACTCATACTGTGACCTCAGCCGTGATGGGCGTGGGGGCTACGAAGCGTCGTAGTGCCGTGCGTTGGGGAGTTGCAGGAAACATTGTGGGTGGTTGGTTCTTGACGCTACCTGCATCGGCGGCATTCTCCATGATCACATTTACGATTTTGCATGCGATCATGTAGCGTTGCGAGAACACAAGCGTGTGAGACTTCATCAGTGATGAGGGGCTGGTTGATCAACCAGCCCCTCATCACTTTAAAAGGAAACGTACTTCTAATATCGCTGAAGGGAGCTGGCTTTGTGAGCTAACTTTTGACGGGAACAGGCAGTGAATGTGTAACTCATGTCTGGTGGATAAACCGAAAGCGATTGTAGGATAGTGCGTCGTTGTGCTGGTACAGGAGCCGATACAGAGGCCGATACAGAGGCCGATACAGAGGTGGTGGCGGTGCAGCGCCCTGAGACCTCTATAAATAGTGCGTCGTTGTGCTGGTACAGAGGCTTGATGTATTTTGGCACCCCTAAAATCGCGCGTTGGGTGAATAATCGCCTAACAATGGATTTGAGGGGTGCCAAAATACAAGGCATGTGTTTATTCACTATGTTCCTGGGGCTTAACGGGGATAAAAGTGAACAGCCCCAGAGCCAGTGTGAAGACGATTCCAAGGATTCCAAAGTAAGCCGCATCCTTGAGGGCGATTCCGGTAAGTGCTGCTCCGAGAGTGATCGCAGTGGAATACAGGAAAGGCGCGAGGAAGGAGACCGCACGACCTGTCGTAGCATACAAGCCGAACATCTCGCCTTCTTCACCTGGTGGAGCGATACGTGCAAGATATGTGCGTGAAGCAGACTGGGTTGGACCGACAAAGACACATAGTGCTAGACCCAGTGCCCAGTACACCGTGTGGGGAGAATAGCCGAATACCCCTTTATGGAAAACAAAAATCAGAATTCCAATCACGCTCATTGCCGCAACGGAGAAAATGATGACGCGTCGAGCTCCTAGGATGTCATCAAGGTATCCAAAAGCAATAGTGGCGATACCCGCGATAATGTTCGCAGCAACACCGAAGATAATGATTTCTCCCTCACCAAATCCAAAAGCGGCGCCCGCTAGAATTGCACCAAAAGTAAAGACTCCGGCAAGTCCGTCACGGTAAATTGCGGAGGAGATTAAGAACCAGACCAGTGAGCGATCCTCATCCCAGATGCGTCTCAGAGAAGACCAGACCTCACGATAAGCCTCGCGGATCCCGCTGGGTGTTTCATCGGTTGTGGGGGAAACATCGCGAAGCGTGACGATAAGAGGTAAGGAAAAGACGAAGCTCCAGATAGCTGCGATCAGCACGGCGAACCGAATATTGAGGCCATTTTCGCTCGTGACACCAAACCAGCCAACCTCGGGCTGGATAAAGCCTACGAAAAGGATCAGCAGGAGCACGATGCCGCCGATGTAACCCATGCCCCAACCGAAGCCAGAGATCTTGCCGAAATCTTTGCGGGGTGCGATATCAGTGAGGATCGAGTTGTACACCACGGAACCAATTTCAAAGGCGATGTTACCGACTGCCAAGAGGAGCAAGCCGAGCCATAGCTGCCACTGACCAGGAGAAACGAAGAACATAAGTGCGGTAACCAGTGACACTGTGAGTGTGGTGATCCGCAAGACGGTGGCGCGGCGCCCTGATCGGTCCACTGATTGCCCCAGAGTCGGTGCCGAGAGGGCAATCATGAGGCCTGCGGCAGCGAGCACATATCCCAGAGCGGTATTGGCATGTGAGCCAAATCCGGGGGCTTTGACCAGATACACCGAGAAAACAAAAGTGGTTACCACGGAGTTAAACGCCGCACCGGCCCAATCCCACAGCCCCCACGAAATGACGTGAGGGAACATGATCCAATGCTTGCCGCTGCCTTCACCGTTTTCGGTTTGGCCGATTGAATCCGGCGTGCGGCGTGCGTGGATGACTGTCGAGCCTCCTGCAGGTTCGGTTACTGCTCGTTCTCCTGGGAGGAAGTACGAGTTGGCAGGTGTAGGTTTGGCTTTTTTTGACATGTTGACAATTTATCGTGTTTTGGCTGAGTGATGTGTTTGGAGTCCAGTTCAGATTATCGACGCCGGAGCGGTGTGGTCGCAGGCGGTTTCCACAGTTACGCTGAGTGCTGACTTTCTCCACTACGATAATCTTCGTGCAGGCCGAGGTGGTGTTTACGGTAAACTGTTGGTGTGACGCTAAAGATTTATGATTCGCCGGCCCGGGCTCTACGAGATTTCCATCCCCTCACTGACGGGAAAGTGGGGATCTATTTGTGTGGCGCCACCGTTCAGGGGTCACCACACATCGGCCATATGAGGAGCGCTGTAGCGTTTGACGTGTTGCGACGGTGGCTGATGCGCCGTGGGTATGAGGTGACGCTTATTCGTAACGTCACTGATATTGATGACAAAATCCTGAATAAAAGTTCTGAGGCTGGGTGTCCCTGGTGGGCGTGGGCTTATACATTTGAACAAGAATTCAATGCTGCATACGATGCCTTGGGCATCATCCGTCCCACCTATGAGCCGCATGCCACTGCGCATATTCCTGAACAGATTGCTCTGATCGAACGATTGATTGAGCGTGGCCATGCTTATGCAACTGACGCAGGAAATGTGTACTTCGACGTCAGCTCACAGTCGGACTATGGTTCACTCACTAATCAACGGGTGGGTGATCTGGCGATTGATGAATCAGAGAGCGAGCCAGACAAACGTAACCCCCACGATTTTGCGCTGTGGAAACGCGCCAAAGAATCAGAACCTGATAGTGCGAAATGGGAAACGCCATGGGGTGCTGGCCGTCCGGGATGGCACTTAGAGTGCTCGGCTATGAGTGGCAAGTATTTGGGCGAGAGTTTCGATATCCATGCAGGTGGAATTGACCTCCGTTTCCCTCACCATGAAAATGAGCAGGCACAGAGCCATGGTGCGGGTTATGGGTTTGCCCAATATTGGATGCATAACGCGTGGGTGACCATCGACGGCGAAAAAATGAGCAAGTCGTTAGGCAATTCGCTCACTGTGGCCAACATCCTCACAGAGCATCCAGCCGTCTTGGTTCGATTCGCTCTTGGCACAGTTCATTACCGCTCCACCGTTGCGTATTCAGACAAGACGTTGCGTGAAGCAGGAGCGGTATGGGATCGCCTGAAAGGATTCGTTGAACGTGCGGCGAACGCAGTGGGTGAAATTCCCGCTGACGAATTGATGCTTCGTCCAAAGGATCTTCCGGAAGAATTCGTCGGTGCGATGGATGATGACGTGAATGTATCGGCTGCCCTCGCGATCATCCATGAACACGTGAAGCGAGGTAACTCAGCACTTTCTGAAGGCCGGGAAGAAAGAGTTCGCATGGAACAGTTACTTGTTCGTTCGATGCTCGATGTGCTCGGACTTGATCCTCTTTCTCCGCAGTGGCGAGGCGGAACAAGTGAAGGGTCAGCGGCGATGAAAGCACTGGACGCACTGGTGAAGGATGTCCTTGATAAGCGTGCTCAGGCACGTGCAGATAAAGATTGGGCCACAGCAGATGCGATGCGTGATCTGCTTACGGGCGCAGGTATTTCGGTTGCAGATTCGGCGGAAGGCGCCACCTGGAAGTTGGGAGATTAAAAATGGCTGGTCAGGGTAGAGGGCGTCCAGGCGCTATTCGTAAGGGTGCAAAGAAGGGATCACGTGGAGTTGGTTCCGGTGGGCAGCGCCGTCGGGGGCTCGAAGGTAAAGGGCCGACGCCGAAGGCTGAGGATCGCACATACCATGTAGCATACAAACGAAAGAAGGAAGCAGAAGCTCGTGCGAAGCGCGCGGCTGGGCCGAAGCTTCGTGGATTCCTTCACACACCTGAAGGCTATGAGTTGATTTGCGGGCGGAACCCCGTGGCGGAGGCAGTCGCCAGCGGTGTGCCGTTCGAGCGCGTATTCATCGTCTCTTCGATGTCGAACGATCCTCGTGTGACAGAAGTTGCCCAAGCAGCAATGGAACGCGGAATCGCACTTGTTGATGTTTCGCGAACGGAACTCGACAAGATGACTGACGGTCAAGTAAATCAGGGTATTGCGATTGAAGTTCCTGAACATGAATATGCTGACCTTGAGGATCTGGTTGATCGTGCTGCTGATTTTGCTCGCCCAGGATTGATTGTTGCGCTTGATTCGATTACAGACCCGCATAATCTTGGCGCAGTCTTGAGGTCTGCGTCGGCTTTCCACGCTGACGGCGTCGTGATTACTGAGCGCCGCAGTGCGCGTGTTAACGCCACTGCATGGAAGGTGAGTGCAGGCGCTGCAGCACGCGTGCCCGTTGCGCGAGTAACGAATCTTGTTCGCGCATTGGAGGAGCTCAAAGCACAAGGTTATTTTGTTGTTGGTCTTGCTGGTGGAGGTGAAGAGAGCATTCCTACTCTGTCGCTTGCTGATGTTCCACTGGTGCTTGTTACTGGCTCTGAAGGTGCAGGGATTTCTCGTCTTGTTCGCGAAACATGTGACGTGATCGCTCAAATTCCGATTGCGTCTGAGATGGAATCTCTTAATGCTTCCGTTGCCACTGGCATCGCGCTTTACCAGATCGATCAGCTACGCTCAAAGTAGGAAAGATTCGAGGAGGAATCATGGCATTTTGGAGGCCTGTCACCGGGCACATTCAGAGGCTCGATCCGGAACTGGTGTCAGTTGCTGACATTGAAAAGTTCTTCGCTGACGAGCGGATCGTTGCTCGCGGTCGCGCTGATGATGACTTTGGCTATGATTTCGAGATTGTGATTGCTGGACGCCGGCGCCGTGTTGCAACTGTTGATGAAGATGGCGAGGTATTCCGTGGCCGCGGTGTCCATGAACTTGCGGAAGAAATGCAGCGAGTGCTTCGGAAGATTTCCGTAGAGCTGGACGGATCCGTGCTCTACGGAGAAATGGATTTAGGATCGGTCTTTGTGACTGATGATGATCTCGATCCGTTGTTTGAAGAGGCGTTTGAGATTGGAGATTCGCAGAGCGTCCTTGAGCAAGAAACGGCTATTTCATCATCGGGCACAGAGCGAGGCATCGGCCAAGCAAAATTCGTCAATCCTGCTGATCCGACGTCGGCCGATGCGATGGCGACATCCGATTCGGCGCTTACTCCACCGACCCCAGATGCTGCAACTCTCGCGACTCTGGCAGGGGAGAGCGGGCCGAGTCTTGTTCTCGCTGACGTACCGATGAGTGAACTGCCGGTGCTGGCAACCGCAGAGGCTCAACCAATTGCTGTAGCAAAACTTGATGAATTACGGGTTCTTGTTGCGCGAAATCGTTTTAATCTCGGGCGTGTGGCACTTCCCCGGCCGAGCGTCATGGTGGCTTTGACCGTTCCGGTTGAGGGGAACCCAAAGCTTTTCGTCAAGCGTGACAACGTACGACTCCGTTGGCGCTGGGAAGGTGAATTGCCTGTCGTTGAATGGATTGCGGCGGCACCTCAATCGCCTGCTGCGGTCTTTGCACACGATGAGCTTGGGGCAGGAGCTGTGGCACGTATGGCTGTGGCGGATGCGGTGTCGGCGTCGTTCGCTGATGTGCGTACCGCATTACTTGAAGAACCGCAGAACGGGGCGGAAGCCTTAATTCGTGCTCTCGGGCTTGGGGATGAATATGTTGAAGTGCTCGTTGACGGTGCGCCACTGGAAGCTCTCGGAACGCGCATCTTCGAGCCGTCCAAGGGTAGCGAGGCTTTTGAAGAAACAGTAGCGTGGGAGCTCCTAGGAGAGGGGGCAATTGCCTCACCTGTGATGAATGCTCTGCGCAAGGTTACCGTTGAACGTCCGTGGGTCCCGGGAGTGATGGCTGCTGCGGAATCTGCTCTCGGTGGTGCATTACTCATGCATGGGGTGGGAAGAAAACAAAAAGGAAAACGCGCTGGATTATCACTCATCGGAGGCGGATTACTTCTGGCTTCTGGTGTGGTGCGAGTACTAACCACTAATTGGATGATGAACGTGATGGATCGTCAAAGTTCCCGTATTGAAGAATGGAAGAAGGAACAATGAGCCAGATAATTGAACCAACTGAAGAGATTCTTGACGCTTTTTGGACGAATGCCGTCGCGCATCTGCGCTTTGAACCGGTTGCTGGCGTCACAGGGCAGGACGACATCGCTGCTCTGAGGCCGCCTGCATTCGCTTTTGGAAGCACAGCAGAGCAGGCGAATGAAGCAGCAGTGCTTGTTCTGTCTGGGAAGAAGCGTGCAACAGTGAGCTATAAGCCAGAATATGAAGCTGAAAAGGTTCCGCTTCCTCGAACCGGTGAGTTCACCATCATGGTTGACGGCGCAGGAATTCCTCGGGCTCTTTTGTCGAATGAACGTGTTGAGGTTCTTCCTTTCCGTGACGTTGGACAAGATATTGCGCAGGCTGAAGGCCAGTCAGATCTTGCGCAGTGGCAAGAAATTCACCGTGATTTCTTTACCGCTGTGGCAGCAATGCTTGGGCGCGACTTCTCAGAGTCGGACGAAATCGTCGCGGAGATCTTTAGCGTAGCCTATAAATCTGAATAAGAATTTCTTGGTAAACACCTCGCATCACCGGCCTGTGGTCTCATAATGTGGACATATGGGCCGGTGATTTGTTTATAGGTTGATCCACGTTTTACGATGGTCTCCCGAACACCATCTGGTGTCCCCTTATATTCTCACGAAGGAGACGCAATGAGTTTCGGCTGGAAACTTCACGGAAATGACACGTCTATTGCTCCCGGGGAGGTGGTGTTGCCGAACGAGCGTCTGAGTTGGCCGATCACAATCGGCATCGGTGCCCAACACGTGGTTGCAATGTTTGGCGCAACATTCCTCGTTCCGTTATTGACTGGTTTTGACCCGGCAACAACGCTTTTCTTTACAGGTGTTGGAACATTACTTTTTATCGGTATTACTCAAGGGCGGCTCCCAAGTTATTTGGGGTCGTCCTTCGCTTTACTTGCCCCAATTGGGGCAGTGACAGGTTATGTCGCTAATGGCGGAGTTCCATTGGATCCGAACAAAGCCGCGCTTGCTTCGGGAGGGATCATCGCCGTCGGCCTGACGCTGGCGACGGTCGGTGTGATCGTTCACTTTGCGGGTGCCAGCTGGATTGATCGCCTCATGCCGCCGGTTGTGACAGGAGCGATCGTCTCGCTTATTGGCTTCAATCTCGCTCCTGCAGCGTGGAACAACGTCAAAGCGGCGCCGATTACAGCTACGGTAACTATCGCTGCGATCATCCTTGTCACCGTGTTGTTCAAAGGAATTGTTGGCCGTCTGTCAATCCTTATCGGTGTGGCAGTTGGCTATGTAGTGGCGGTGATCCAGGGTGAAGTCGATTTCTCCGCAATCTCACAGGCGCCTCTGATTGGCCTTCCGCACTTCCATGCGCCGGCTTTTGATTACACGTTGCTCGGGCTGTTTATTCCGGTGGTTCTTGTTCTGATTGCGGAAAACGTTGGTCATGTGAAGTCTGTTGCTGCAATGACTGGTCAGAATCTCGACGATGTAACTGGGCGTGCGCTTTTCGCCGACGGTATTTCCACAGCACTTGCAGGTGCTGGCGGTGGTTCGGGCACGACGACGTACGCAGAGAATATCGGTGTGATGGCGGCAACTCGTGTGTATTCGACAGTGGCGTACGTGGTTGCTGCATTCTTCGCACTCATTTTGTCGATGCTCCCGAAGTTCGGCGTGCTTATTGCGACGATTCCTCCGGGTGTTCTCGGCGGTGCTGCGACAGTGCTCTATGGCATGATCGGTATGCTCGGTATTCGTATCTGGGTGCAAAATCGAGTAGATTTCTCCGACCCAGTGAACCTCAATACGGCAGCCGTGGCGATGGTCTTGGCAATCGCTAATTACACGCTTGTCGTCAATGGAATGGTCTTCGAAGGTATTGCAATGGGATCCTTCGGTGCGATTATTATCTACCATCTGATGCGAGCGATTTCGCGCTGGCGCGGTACGTCGATTGAAAGCGCTACTCCCGCGTCGGCGCCTGCAGGGAGTGAACTGGAAGGCGATGCGCCACACATTAACCCGAAACATCCACGTACTTCTGCCCTCCCGATAACACCGGTTCGGTAACGCTTATCGCGGGATGTGTGCACAGAAGGCTCAAGCACAGTAAATGGTGGGGAACACTTCAAAGTGTTCCCCACCATTTACTGTGCGACGAGTTTGAGCTTGTTTGTGGAGGTTACTTCTCTGTGCTCTTGCTCTGAACTGTTTGGCAACCTTCAATGGGTTGCATCGCAGCGGCAAATTGTTCAGCGGTCGGATTTTTCACCATGTCCTCTTGCGTTGATCCCATGACGATGTAGACCGTGTCATTTGCCTGGGTGGAATCGAAGGATACCGTTGAGCCTGGGAAATAGGCGCGTAGAGTGTAGGCGACATCAATGCCGTCTGTTCCGGCAAATATTGTGGCAGATGGTTTAAGTGTCGAACCGGACCAATTGGCTGCATCGGTGACCGATACCCCGGCGCCTTTCAGTGCTTGGGCAACTTTTCCTGCCAGACCAGCACGTGTCGTGGAGTTATACACCTGTGCTGTAATCGTTTTCGGCTCAACTGGCTTATTGGAGGTCGGGCAGGGGATGGACACCGGCTTGGGCGAAGTCGAGAATCCAGGGTCGAACGGGAATGGGATCAGGCCAGTCCAGAACACGGTAGCAATGAGAAAGAGACCCATCATCGTCGCGATGATGGATCCAAAAACGACGGTCTGTCGACGCTGAAGATGTTGCCGGTATTGCTCGCGGGCATTGATTTCGACGTTCACTCCACTCATTTTATCGTGCTTTATATATGAAATGCACGCTTGCGAGGACTTCCTGCTTGGTTGATGTCGGTTTGCCCTCACTGGGGACAGTGAAAGAGGTGATTCGTGTGGGCGATGGTCAAAACTCGAATATGAGAACAACCCGGAGGATGAAGAAGAATTAGCAATTGAGATAATCGTCACATTGACTTTGATGTTTTCAGTGTTTACTCAGGTAGTTCTCATGTTTTGTTAAAAGCTTTGTTTTGACTTAGTTGCCGGGTATTAGAACGGCCTTAATAATTGTAGATGACCTACGCAATTTCCAGATCTCGTGCACAAGTTTTGGACCTCACCAGTTGTGTAGGAACGGTAATGACGGGGTTTCGTGTACCCGTCATCCATACCTGCAGGAGGATATTCTCCCTGCAAGAAAGGAACCACGTATCAATGAAAAATACCAATACTTCGCGCTTTTGGCGTAAGCCAGCCGCCGCCTTCGGTGCAGTGGCGATTGCAGCGTCGGGGCTGGCAACAGGCGCCAGTTTTGGCGCGTTGGGTGCGCAGACTGTGGCTTATGCGGCGGGTGAGCCAGCAGTTAATCGTGGTAGCCAGATCGTCAAGGGTGGAGGCACTATTAATGGTGCAACTTTGCCACTTTCGAGCATTATCGAAGCTGAAGACACAACTACTGATCCCACTCCGAATAAGACAAAACATGGTGTGACGGGTTCTGTTTCAGAGCTTCAAAAACTGGTGCGAAATGATTATCTTGGCGGCGGCGTTCATGGCACTACTCCTGTTGACTTCGGACAGGCTGTAGGCGTTGAAGGTGTGACGGTGTATGCTCGCTGGATTGAGCAGAACCGACAGGGTACCATTACTTATGTCTCACCTACGTACAAGACCAAAACTCTCAATGATGGACGTTTTGGCCTAATTCTTAAGCCTTACATCGATGCCAATGGCACGAAGCGAGTCTTCACCGGCCAAGCTGAGGCACTTGCGGCTGACGGAGTTCGTGAGAAACTGCAAACTTGGATTGAGACCCCGGAGGGCAAGATGACCATCTTGAACCCAGTGGTAACACCGATTCCGGCGCGCGGGAATAGTATCACACCGTCATCGAAGACATTGAGTTTCAACCCTGGAACAAACAGCGCCACCGATCTTAACTTCCTCATCGCAGACCGGCCTGATGCAGAAGATTGGAAGGTAAAATTCCTTCCAAAAGATGTTGCCAAGGATGCTGTTACAGGTGCTGACAAGTATCAGAAGCAAGCCGTCGACACTTCTCGCACAGGTAACGGCACTGCTTCGGGCTATGGCTACTGGAATTTCCAGCGCGCGGCGAACGCAAATCAACTTTTCAGTTACAACAAGCAGGATTTTTCTGATCCAGCCTTGTATAAGACCCCGATCAAGGTTTCATACTTGTCAGACTATGCGTTGAATGAGATTGTTAAATATCTCGGTGAAAACCCAGCGAAGTTTGACAATCGGACAAAGCCAAAAATGGATATTTCTAGTGCGTCATGGCGTCCTTCAGGCTGGACCTGGAAGAATGAGACTACGCTCCAAAAATGGATTAATGAGCGAGTCAAGGCGGATCCAGCAAGGTGGATTGCCGAGACTATCGAGACTGAAACTGATTCAAAGGGATGGTACTCGGTAAAGTTCAACGGTACATTCGGAAACGCTTACAATAAGCGTGGCTACGACGATGGTGTTGCTGTTTACTCGAACCTTTCGCGAGATAACGGCACGATGTATAAGTTGCCGAACGGCAAGCAAGTCAAGGCATACGATCTATTCGGAACTGTTTCTCCATCGGCTGATCTTGGTTCGTGGAAGTCGGACATTACTACTCGGGGTGACAACTTCCCCAAGCATGTGAACTGGAACTGGATGTATGCTGCGCCAGTTGTTGATCCGGCTTTGGGCGCTGGTTACACGGATCCATTTTGGGGTGACCGCTGGTCGGGTGATCGTGACCTTGTTGGCAACAACTTTGGACCTGCGTCAACCCTTCCGGACGGCACCTACCAGTGGCTTTCTGCAAATCAGAAGATTGCAAATCTTAACTTCGGCATGATTCCGCAAAAGCTTTTCTTCAATGTGACCCCGTATGACAGTGGTGCAAATCCTGCTGCTCCGAAGGACGTAGCTCACACGCAAACCTACGGAATTGTTCCACTCGGTCCGGATTATAAGTATCAAGTGAAGTGGGTTAAGACACCGATCGATGACTTTGGTAGAAGCATCGGTAATACTGTGCCTGCAGATGAAGTTGGCAACGGCGGTATCATGCCGATTACCATTGGCAATGACGGTTCGATTAGCGATGCGCCGATCACGGTAGACCCTGATACGAAGACTTCCTACCAGGCTATTCTGCAAATGGTTGATAAGAGTGGAAAAACTACCGATCTCGGTTATGACACCTTTATTGCTACTCCAACTGTCGTTAAATATGAACCGGTGAAGGCTCCAGAGGGAAAGCCAACTTCGACTCTTCCAAAGGCTGATTACAACGGCAGGCTCGACGGGAACGGAGAGAAACCTGAAGGGGCAACGTTCTCAGGGGAGAATGCCAACCTTCCCGAAGGTTACACACTCGTTGAATCGAAGGAAAAGGTCAATGCGCCTGGAACGATCTTTGTGGATCCTGAGACCGGTGAGCTGACTGTCCAGCCTAAGGCTGGCGCAAAAGCAGATGACTCTGATGCCTTTACTGTGCTAGTGGTCGTAAAGGACAAGAATCAGAAAGTTCTCGCGACTGCAAATGCGCAGATTGACCCGCAGCCTACTGATGCTCAGCGCTTCAAGCCGAATCCAGTCAAGGAAGCTACCACGACAGTGGGCACTAGTGTTACCACTGATCCGATCACGTTTGATGATGTCACAACGGACGATAAGGAAGAGATCAGCACTGAGACTGAAGGTGGACCACTCTCAAAGACAACATTCGCTCTTCCTGAGAAGCCGGATGCCAAAGCGACCATTAATACCGCTACCGGGAAGATTACAGTTCCTGCTGATGCGACTGAGGGTAAGTACACCTACCCTGTTACGGTGACCTATCCGGATAAGACAACCGACACGGTCAACGTCGTTGTCAATGTTAAGCCAAAGGTTCAAGAAGCTGACATGTACGCTCCTGAGTACACTCCAGCTAGCTTCCCGAACGGCACGGCTGTGACAGTCCACGCGCCGGCCGATAAATCCGGAAAGAACCTCCCGCCGAATACGAAGTTCTCCCCTCAGGATGGGAGCAAGCTTCCAGAAGGCGTGAAGGTGAACGAGAATGGAAGGATTTCGATCGAGCCTAAGAATGGCCTGAAGCTCAACGAAGAAACTACCATCCCGGTTACTGTTAAGTATCCAGATGGTTCTTCCGAAGTGATTGAAGCTAAGATCACTAAGACCTCGAACACTGCAGATCAGATCGATCTCGGCAAGGGTAATGCACAGGGTTTTCCTGGCAGTCAAGTTCCGGTAGATTTCGCTAATGTTAAAATTCCGGCTGGTTCAACTGGCAAGGCAACACCGGCTCATGGTGCTCCAGCATTCGAATTCACAATCAACGAAGCTGGGAGCGCTCTCGTGAAGATTCCGGCTGATACTCAACCGGGCGAATACAAGGATGTGCCTGTCAGTGTTACCTATCCAGATAAATCAACTGATACGACCACCATTACCGTGAAGGTTCTTTCGGATGATGACGGCGACGGCGTTGGTAACGATCCGGATAAGAACAATGATGGCGTGGCGGACAACCCGAATGCGCCGACTGGTGTTTCACAGCGTGTGACTTTTGGCGTCAAAATTGATGACAAGGCTGTGCTTTCGGGCGGAGTAGGCGCGTTCGATAAGAATCTTCCGGCATCGCTCAAGGATCTCGTTGTCACGTTGACAGCGCAGGATGGTACGCAGTACAAGTCCACTGATGGTGGTTCAACCTGGCGTGGAGCGAAGGGCTTCCCAGTGGTGATGAACTTCGGTCTTGCCGATTTCAAGCCCGGTACCTACACAGTCACTGTGGACGGTGAAGAGGATGCTAACAAGGACAAGCTTGTTCTCAAGGCGAACTCCCAGCTCAGTGATGGTGCGAAAGTAAAAATTACTGGAAACACTCCGAACTTCTTTGTTGAGTTTCTCAGCGATGCCGATGGTGACGGTGTACCGAACGTTTCCGATAAGTGTGCTGATACGCCAGAAGGTGCAACGGTTGATGAAAACGGTTGCTCCGTTTCTCAGAAGAACCGTGCAGAGTACCCCGAAACATCGCTAAAGGGTGGTGAAAAGGTAACCTCAGCCCCAACTTTCGATGATCCGGCGACCTCTGAGCACGAGAAAAACAAAGTTCCGATTGGGACTGAGTTCAAGCTCAAGGATGATTGGAAGGTTTCCGAAGGCTACACGGTTGAGGTTGATAAGACCTCGGGTGTTGTGACACTTACAGCTCCGGTTGACGAGAAGGAAGCTAGGGAAATTGACGTACCCATCGTCGTTATCTACGCTGACGGCTCTAAGAAGGCTCCGCATGTGACCGAGCAGGACAAGCCTTCGATTGCTAAGTTCAAGGTAACGCCACTGGACAACGCAAAGTATGAGCCGAAGGCTACTCCGATCAACAAGCGATTTGGTGAGAAGACTGAGGAAAAGGAAGTCCTAGATGCAGTAACCGTTCCTCACTTCCCAGAGGATGCGGCTAAGCAGCTGAAGAAGGAGATCGTTGCTGGTCAGACGTTGCCGGATGGCAGCAAGTCCGGTAAGTTCCCCGTGAAAGTGAAGGTCGCCTATCCGGATGGTACTTCTGATGAGGCGGTCGTTACTGTGACGGTTGCGGACATGCCCTGGATGAAACTTGTCCCGATTCCGGGTGTTGGCGCTATCGATAATCAGACCGTTGTAGAGGGTAAGCCGATTAAGGACGTGGCTGTGAAGGCTGCGGACAAAGACGCGAAGGTTACGATTTCTGGTCAGCCCAAGGGTGTTGAGCTTAAAGAAGGCGTGATTTCGGGTACTCCGGTTGTGTCTGACTGGGAGAAAGATGAGGAGTCGCGTGACTTTACTGTGACGGTGACTGCTTCTAACTCTGATGGGTCGAAGTCGAAGACGGCGTTCGTGATTACTGTTCAGCGTGATACTGATCGTGATGGAGAACCGGACGTCACTGATACAGATGATGACAATGATGGCTACACCGATGAGGATGAGAACGCGGCCGGTTCAGATTCGAAGAACGACAAGTCGATCCCGGCTACACCTCTCACACCAGGTATCAAGACCACTGCGAAAATTTCGGGTCACGTTTTCTATGACTCGAATAAGAATGGTGTTCTTGATGAAGGTGAGCAGGACATCTCCGGAGTGACGCTGAAGCTCGCGCCGACAGGTGCAAGGACAACAACCCACTCGCCATACACTTTCGACAAGCTCAAGGCTGGCGAGTACACCGTGTCTGTCGATTCCGGCCTACCGAATGCCGCTGTCGTTACCAACGACTCGGACAAAAATGCAGACGGAAAGATTGCTGTCACCCTTAAGGAAGGTCAGCACTCCGACGCCAACAACTTTGGATACTGGGTTGACTCCGATGGTGATGGTCTTGATGACGTGACCGAAAAGAAGCTTGGTACCGACCCGAAGTCGCCTGATACCGATAAGGATGGGGTTAATGACGGTGATGAAGTCTCCGGCGCGAAGAACCCGTTCAAGGAAAACAAGTCTGATCCGAAGGGTGAACCGGGTAACACCGATCCGCGTAATCCGGACTCGGATGGTGACGGTCAAAAGGATGGCGAGGAACTCAACACCATCGTCGATACCAAGACGGGTAAGACAATCTCTGATCCGAAGGCTACCGACAAGGTGACCGATCCGAACGTCTTCCCGGCAATGCCACTGACACCGATCCCGAATGTCACATACCCAGGTGGTAGCAAGGTCGAGCAGGGCAAGACCATCACGGTTCCGGCTCCGAAGGAGAAGGACGGCAAGTCCCTTCCTGAAGGCACCAAGTACGATCGCACCCCGAATACTCCAGGCTGGGCCAAGGTAAATCCAGATGGTTCGCTGACTCTTTCCCCGAGTAAAGATGTCAAACCTGGCAAGTACGACGTCGAGGTGAAGATCACCTTCCCGAACGGTACGTCTGTGGTCAAGAAAGTTCCGGTAACGGTTCTTGGCGCGGTTCAGCAGGATCCGAAGGCGTCATCATCGAAGAAGGCACTCCCCGTCACTGGTTCGTCGGTTGCTGCCCTTGGTGGCATGGCGGTGGTTTTGGTTGCTGCAGGTGCAGTGATTGCCGCAACTCGCCGCAAAGAGAGCAACTAAATGAGAGCACGCGAGAAGGAGGCTTCTCGTCAGTGACACAGTGGCGCCGGGGGGGGGGCGGCGGGGCCCCCCCCGCGGTGGGGGCGGTAACGGGGCGTATTGTGGGGG